>CAZVKP010000134.1:0-8104 GCA_964627635.1 uncultured Calditrichaceae bacterium
GTTTCTATAAATATTGAATTCCTAAAGGAATTCTAAGATAAGTCGTGGGAAACGACTCTGACTATCTGCCTCTCAGACCTCAGGTTCCAGCCTTCAATTAGCCGTATAATGTTAATGTTGAGCTAATATTAATGCTGAATTAACAGCACAAGTTTTGTTCTATTGATTTTTTAGCAGGTCTTCCAGTGCGGTATCCACATCAGGATATTTAAATTGAAAACCGGAATCCTGTAATTTCCGGGGAATGACCCTTTGACTTGCCAGGAGCATCTCCTCTGCCATTTCACTTAAAAACAACCTTAAAATCGGAGCAGGAATATGAAACCAGGATGGACGTTTTAACTTTTTACCCACGGACTTAAAGAAATCTTTAGCCCTGCACGGATTGGGACTCGTAAAATTAAAAACACCTTCTAAATTTTGCTGCTCAATTAAAAATAAAATTCCCCGTACCAAATCTTCTATATGAATCCAGGAATACCAATTTTCACCGTTGCCCATGTGTCCGCCAACAAATAATTTAAAAGGGACCAGTATTCTGGACAGTAAGCCACCACCTTCTCCCAAAACAATACCGGTTCTGGTTATTGCGACTGTCAAACCGGCATTTTCGGTATTCTGCCCTGCTTCTTCCCATTTCTCAGTAACCTCGGATAAAAATCCATCGCCCGGCGGTGAATCCTCCTCTAATATCCGATCACCGGCAGAACCGTAATAACCGACCGCAGAAGCCTGGATCAGCCTTTTCGGTTTTCCGGAACACCTCCTCACGGCATCGGTAACGGCATTTCCTGCGTTTATCCTGCTTTCCAGGATGCGTTGTTTTCGTTTGGTGGTCCAATAGCCGGAGCCAATATTTTCTCCTGCCAAATTGATAATTGCATCAGCTCCTTCTGCATACTCCCACCAATTTTCAGATGTTTTTGCATCCCACCGAACCGCGGTTACTTTTTCAGGTAAGTTCTTTTCTTTTTTATTGGGATTTCGGGAGAGGGCAAATACTTCAAAATCATTTTGAATTAACCTTTGCGATAATTTTTGTCCGATGAATCCGGACGCACCGGTAATGATTACTTTTTTAGCCATAATTTACCTGCTTAGTTTTGTATTCAGAATAAATCTAATAAATAAACTGATTTGATAAAATGAAAACCCGGAAAATTCTGTAAAAAATAAGATTGAGAAGGGTTCTAAATATTTGAGTAAAATATTCGATAATCTTTATTATATTCTGATGGATTGGAAGGGCAGGCAGCAATTATAATTTATTTGGGCGAATAATATGATACTTCTCATTACAGACAATACCGAACTTGCGAATTCGTTTCGAAACGATCTTCACCAGGAGGGTTTTGGTGTCGATCTATTGAAAGACCACAATCAGGTTTTTACAAAACTCTATCAAAATCCTGATTATCATATGGTTATTTTTGACCTTGAATCCACCAAGAATGATACTTCCAAACTATTTGAGAAGTTGAAAAAAGATCCCAAATTAAAATATATTCCGCTAATTTGCATTGTTCAAAAAAACATGGTGGTTGAACAGTTAATTGCTTTTGAACTTGGCGCAGACGAATTTATTTATGTCCCTTATACCACACCGGAGCTGCAGTTAAAAATGCGGGCGATTCAGAGATTATTGGATTTGCAAAATCAGCTTAAAGAGAAGGAAAACCAATTAAATGCGTTGAAGCAGGTGCAACGCATTCTGGTCACATTAAGCCATTATATCAATAACTCCCTCACGCCGTTGTACACCATGGTGCAAATGATGAACGAAAATAATCCGGATGATGCTCAGCGTTTAAAAGAATTTGTGACAAGAACAGTGGAATTTATTAACAAAGTACTGCGGACCTTAAATAACCTGGTTCAAAGCGGAGAGATGAAAGTTGTTCAACAAGGCGTATATAAAGATTTGATGCTGGACATTGAAAAGGAACTAAAGAGTCTGCAGGATTCAGGAATGAAGTGATTTTCCAGATCACTTAGCTTTGAATAAACAACATAATCGGCAGCGGCTGATAGTAAAGTAAGAAGGTAAAACTACCACCGCAATTTCTTGTGGTGGTAAAGTTAATATTAGCAGCTCTGCCTATCGCCATTTAATCTCTTTTTTATTTAGGAATGCGTCCAGTCCTTTCCGGCAATCGGAAGTTTTACGGCTAACCGCATTTGTCTCGCTGGCGATTTCCAATCCGGAATTTAAAGGAACCTCTGTTAATTTGAGTAACAATTTTTTGGTCTGTATCATCGAGGAAAAGCTGTTTTGTTCCAGCATTTCATTTAGAAATTTAATCGTCTGTTCTTTCAATTTTTCTGATTCAAATGTTTCATGAACAATTTTCAGTGATTTTGCCTCTTCAGCGGAGATAATGTCACCGCTCATCGCCAAGTGAGATGCAATTGTGAATGGCACTTTCCGAATAAGAAAATTACTTACAATTGCAGGCACGAATCCGATTCGAACCTCAGTAAATCCTAATTTGGCATGATTCCGGTCTGCGAAAATATAATCACAGCACATCGCCAGGCCAAAACCACCTGCCAGTGCTGCGCCATTTACCATTGCAACAGTTAGTTTTGGCATTGCATAAATTTTATGAAACAGATCTGCCAATTTTTGGGAATCCTGTAAATTTTCTTCTTCACTGAATTCACTTATCTTCCTGAGATAAGCCAAATCCGCACCGGCACAGAATGATTTGCCGGCACCTGTCATAACAACTGCCCGAACGGTATCATCGGAGGAAATTTCATCTACTTTTTTATCCAGCGCTTCAATTAATTCAGGATTTAAGGCATTGCGTTTATCAGGTCGATTCAGTGTCAGGAGTAATATATCCTCGAGTCTTTCAGTCAACAGTATGTTTTCCAATGGTATTCTCCCACTTTTTCTGGGTTAACGAATATAGGATTACGAATTCTGTGCAATTTACATATTTCTGAGTGCGAAAACAGCAAGCAAAAGCCAGCCAGCCAGAAAAGATAATCCGCCAATGGGTGTAACGGCACCCAGCCATCGCATGCCGGTGATACTTAAAATATAGAGACTTCCGCTAAATATTAAAATGCCGATGAATAAAAGCCAACCGGACCAATTGAGCAGATTGGCGTGAGCAATCCAATGGGCGATAATGCCAATCAAAATCATTCCAATTGCATGAATTATATGATATTTAAATGCAGTGTCATAAATTTCCAGCATTTCCGTAGTTAATTTTGATTTTAAGCCATGTGCACCGAAAGCACCCAGTGCAACCGCTAAAAATGCATTCACACTTCCTAAAAAGATAAATAATTTGCTCATAACAATTCTCGCCTATTTTCGAAGTTTTACGATGGTTACTCCGGTGTCTCCTTCGCCCCACTTACCCAATCGCTTGTCAGCAACCCGTTTATCCTGGTCTAAAAATTGGTTTATCTTTTGGCGGAGAACCCCGGTTCCTTTACCATGGATAATTCGAACTTCTTCCCAACCTTGCTGCAGAGCTTCATCCAAATAACGATCTGCGTATTCAACCGCTTCGTAGGAATCCTGACCCCGTAAATCCAATTCCGGCATTACGCCTTTTTTCAAACTTTCTGATGAGGGTTGTTCTTGTTTCACAACCGGAGATTCTATTTCTTTTTTCGCAATTTTTTTCATATCACGAATATCCAACTGCATTCGCATGTTTCCTACCAATGTCCATGCTCTTCCCTCAGAATTGGGGTCGCTCAATAATTCTCCTTCTTCCCTTAAACTATTTAACCACACCACATCTCCCTGATGCAATTTTTCCGCTGTTTCGAACTTTGGTTCGGTTTCCTTTAATACGGTATCTGTCGATTTTTTAAGGGCTGCTACCTCTTCATGCGCTTTCCGAATTTTTTCTTTTTGTGCGTCGGTTTTCCGGATTTCGGCTATAACGTTTTCAATTCGGGCATTGGCTTCATCAACAATCTTCTTTGCATCTTCTGCAGCTTTTCTTCTCAAATCGTTCTTTTCACGCTTTAAGCGGTCCATCTCATTTTGATATAAATTTTTCAATCCTTCCATTTCGGACAATTTGATACTCAATTCTCGTCTTTCCTTTGAAGCCTCCTGAAGTTTTTCATTCAAATTTAAGATCATATTTTCGATTTCACCCTTATCCGGTCCAACAATTTCCGATGCATTTTTTAGAACCGTCTCGGACAAGCCGTAGCGGCGTGCAATTTCAAAGGCATAACTGCTTCCCGGAATTCCAACTTGTAATCGGTAGGTGGGCTGTAAACTTTCCAGATTAAATTCCATGGAGGCATTTTTTACCCCATTAGTGGAATAAGCAAACGCCTTTAGTTCGCCGTGATGCGTTGTGGCAATGGTCAGAGCTTCACGTTCTGTCATTTCTTTAATAAATGCGATTGCCAGCGCCGATCCTTCCCGGGGATCTGTTCCGGTGCCGATTTCATCCACCAACACCAGGGTATGGGTATTGGCGTTTCGGAGAATTTGCTGAAGCCGAATGACGTGAGCTGAAAATGTGCTCAAATCCTGTTCCAGATTTTGACGGTCTCCGATGTCCACCAACACATCATCGAACAGCGGAATGATGCTATCCTCTTCTGCGGGGATATGCAAGCCCAGTTGCGCCATTATCACCAACAGTCCCACGGTTTTCAGGACAACCGTTTTACCCCCGGCATTAGGACCCGTAATAACTAGTGTATGAAAATCTTCTCCCAATCTCAAAGATGCCGGCACTACATTTTGATGCCCGATTTTCAAAAGCAGTATTGGGTGACGAGCATTATGTAAACTCAGTTTCATTGTTGTACTAATTTCAGGTTCAGTCGCTTTCATTAACATGGAAAGTCTGGATTTGGAATGAATAAAATCTAATGTTCCAACGTTTTCAATTGCATAAAAAATATCATTGCGTATTTCCCGAATTAAACCGGAAAGATATTGGAGAAGCCGGATAATTTCTTTCCGCTCTTCAATCCGAAGTCCCTGAATTTTATTACTCAAACGTAAGGTTTCCATCGGTTCAATGAAAACGGTTGCACCGGTCCCAGAGGTTCCATGAACCACACCGTTTACCCGATTCACATAATGCTGTTGAATACCAAGCACCATCCTCCCATCCCGCAGAGTGACAATATCGTCCTGAGAAAACTCCGAATAGCGTTTAACAACCTTATTTAAAACCGACTTTTGTTCATTTTCCAGGCTGTTTATTTCCTGGCGAACTCGCCGGAGTTCGGGACTGGCATTTTCTTTAATTTCATTATGATGATCAATCCGATGCTCTATTTCTTCGATAACAGCACGATGGGGATGAATCCGGTGAACATATTGGATTAATTTCTGGCATGTTTCTTTATGATGTTGGAAAAACCGATTTAATTCCTGAAAAATCTGAAGATTGTTTTTAACAAGATTCAGTTCTTCGGCTTCTAAAAAAGCATCTTCCGGTTGCAAACGGTCGAGCAGGGGACGGATTTCCTCCAGCCCCCCCAGAGGAATTGAGTGACCGACTTCCATTATGCCCACCATCTCGGTGACTTCCCGTAGTTTATTTTCAATCAATTCTTTGTCGTGCAGTATCTCCAGCGCTTCCAGATGTTCGGGACCGTAGGGTGTAACCAAAAGCTCATTTAATTTTCTGATGACACCGGGAAGTTCCAATTGCTGCAGGTTTTCATCACTGCTTAGATGAGGTATCCTGTTTTCCATAGAATAAATACTTTAAAATTTGCTCATTTAATTTTACTCTGGCATCCTGCAAGGAATTTACGAGTTTTTCCTCAAAGCGGTAGGAAGAGGTGTTAAAACCAGTGACAAAGCTATAGGTTGCCGGTAAAAATCGTTGTAAAGGATCATAGAACAGACTGCCCTGCCTTACATTTTCTAAGGAACTTTGAAATGGAAAAAAACCAATTAATAATAAAAATAAAGAAATTAATATGGCTCCCTTTAAACCACCCACCACACCCCCCAGAAGGTGATTTAGCCACCCCAAAAAAATGCTCTCACTTATGCGGCTAAGCACGCCCGCAAGTATCCGACTTAAAATATACACTGCTATGAAAATAACAATAAAACTGAGAAACGGCCAAATAAAAGCAGGGATTCCCGGTACATATTGACTTAGAATTTTGCCTAACGGACCAAATCCGATGATAGCGAGAAATATACCACCAATTATACCCAATAGTCCGAGCACCTCCCGGAAAAATCCTCTCCATAAACCAATAATGATGAAAAAGGCTAACAGAACACCAAAAATGATGTCCACGGAATTCATGAAATTATTCCCATATTTTTAAGCATTAAAATAAATAAAAAAGGGGTTTTTGCAACCCCTAAATAATAATTCGAAAATTTTTCAGTCATTTTTAAAAAAAGGGAGGACACTTTGTTTAATATAACGTCTTTACAGTTTCGAGAGCTTTTGTTGAACAATCTGTTGGACTAATTTACCATCAGCTTTTCCTTTTACCTGGGGCATAATGTTACCCATTACTTTTCCCATATCCTTAGAAGAAGCCGCGTTCACTTCTTGAATCACTTGATCCACAAGTTGAGAGATTTCATCTTCACTTAGCTGTTTCGGTAAATATGATTGAATTATTTCCAGCTCTTTCTGTTCTTCCGCTGCACGTTCATTTTGGTTACCAGAGCGAAATTGTTCGATAGATTCTTTGCGTTTCTTCGCAGCGCTCATCAACATTTCATGTTCTTCTTCTGTACTTAACTCGCGTCCCTTGTCAATTTCCAGATTCCTCAACTGGGAGCGAAGTCCGCGAATCGTTTCCAGGCGCAGTTTATCACCGGATTTCATCGCGGTCTTCATGTCTTTTGTTAATTTTTCTTTAATACGCATCTCTTTCTCCCAAGTGCTCCCAGTTATTTCTGTTCTGCCATTAACTTACGAATTTTCCGCCGAGCTTGATTCTCTTTGCGTTTACGTTGTTCACTTGGCTTCTCAAAATGCTGATTCTTTCTGATATCAGACATCAATCCTGATTTTTCACAAGCCTTGGTGAATCGTTTCAACGCTTTCTCAAAAGGCTCATGGTCACGGACCTTCACATGAATCATAAACTTTGCCTACCCCCTTTCAAGACGGTTAAAATTAAAAAACTTAATTACTGTTTTAACATGTCAAGTTCATATAATGCAGATTGCTTCCAGGTACGGTCTCTGGAAGCAGCTTCGAAATGGGCAATTGCCCTTTGTTTGTTACCTTGTTTCTTGTATATTTCGCCCAAACCAAAATTAGCCGCACCTTTAATATAACTTTTTCTGGCTGTATTTATAGCATTATTATAGGCTTCGATAGCCTCATTGTTTCGATTTAATTTTGCCAAGGCATCGCCCAATCGTAAATAAATTTCGCCTTTTTGGCTTCTTTTCGTTTCATACTTCAGTGCATTTTGCAATGCTTCAGCCGCTTTGGTGTACTGTCTTTCATGAATATACGAAGTGCCCAAATTTAACCAGGCTTTTTCATATTTTTCGTCAACTTCCACAGCATTCTTGAAAGCGTCAATCGCAGCTTTATAGTTTTTACGTTTTAGATGGACATATCCTGAACCAAAGTATGCTTTTGCATATTGTGGGTTATTATTAACTGCTGCCTGAAAGGTGTTTAGCGCTTCAGAGTATTTCCCCTGAGATGCGTATAAAAGACCCAAAGCATTATATGCCTTAGCCATTGACTGATCTCTCTCGATGGCTTTTTTAAACATCTCTTCTGTTTTATCAAAATTTTGTTTTCGTTTATAGGCGATACCCATTACATAATATGAGATTGCAAGATTGGGATCTTTTTCTACTGATTGTTGGAGTTTCTCTATTGCCTGCGTTGTATTCCCTTTTTTGATTAAACCTAAACCTGCGTTGAATAGTTTTTGGGCATCAATTTTCTTCTGTTGCTCCGCCTTCTTTTCCTGTGGTGTGGCTTCTTCTTGGGCAAATGCAGAGAATACGAGCAATAATGATAAACATACCCCTAAGATTAAATGAACTCTCTTCATTTCATCTCCTCACTAATTTTATCTGTCTTCATAAGATTTTAATATTTTACACGATTAAACAAAACAATTTCTTATTTTTATTAAATGAACA
>CAZVKP010000135.1:0-8063 GCA_964627635.1 uncultured Calditrichaceae bacterium
ATCAGTAGCCCTGTGTTTAATGTCTTTAATCTCATAATTTAATTGAAACATTGAAATTTAGCAGATTTAAAACCTATTTTCTGTAGTCTCTTTCACTAATTCTGCTTGAATCCCAAATAAAAAATTTTTTATTAAACGAGTGCCAGTTCACAACTATAATGATAGTAGAGTTTAATACTCATCGAACAAAATTTTTTTTACAGAGGACAACGGCAAGCAAACAGAGAATTACGCATCTCGGTCATTTTATAGTGAATCAAAAGCCTTCCAAAATTAGAAAGGAATCTATTTTGATAAGTGCTTAAATATGTTTGGTTCAATAAGATTGCCTCTTATAGATTTATTTAAAATTCTGAAAAAGTTTTTCTTGAAAATAATTTAAAATCTAAATATATTTTTGCATCGGAGGTGTCTGAAAATTGAATTATATAAATGAGTTTGATCTGTTCAAATTGTCTCGCTGTGTAAGATGAAAAAAATATTGATGGCTGATGTTATCTTCCAATCTACATCCCGTTAAAACTGCTCTACATTTGAACCGGAAGCGTGTAGTAATTTTGTTAAAACCCGAATGTTAATTGATGTAAATTTGTAATGCTGACACATCAAAATAAAAAATATTAAGGGGTACCATTATGCAATCAAAAAATCACCTTTATTATTTGATGTTGTTTTGCCTTATCTGTGTTTTTTTCTCAGCCAATACACGGGCACAATTTACTGCCAGGACGCATCCTAAAACCAACCCGAAAAATGGGTTTAGTATGGTCAGTAATTCCGGAGCTGTTGCAAAAGTGACTGATATAAATAAAGAATCTCAAATGAAACGAGAACCAAAGCGCTGGAGGATTTCATTTGCTTTGGGGAGCAGCTCAAGTGGACCTGCCGGTGATATTGAAGCGGCCATGCTAAATTCCGGTTTTGACGGAGCAAGTCCTGAATATGAAGGTTTAAAGGGGGCAATAGTGGGATGGACACAGCACCCTTATTCAAAAACCGGATTTGGTGAAGCCGGATTTCCCTGGTCTTTTACGGCTACCTATTCAATTAAGAATAACCTGAAAGGAGGATTGTTGCTGAGTCATACACCCATCGGTTTAACAATGGGGTATGATGCCGATTCGGAGTCATTTCTCGAGTTGAAGCACATCAATTGGATGGTGAGTCCGATAATCGTTTTTAAGGGATTAGAGTTGCTGAATCTTGGAGTTGGTCCGGCTCTATTCATCAATAAGATTGAGCAAGAAAGTGGAGGCGAAACCATATATAGTGAAAATAAAATTAAATTGGGAGCCGTTATTCAAGGTTCTCTAATTTATCCCGAAAACACCTTATTCTTTGTGAAAATAGATGCTCAGTATCGTTACGCCGGACAAATTTCATTCGGGGAATTTAGCGTGGATAAGGGGAATGAACCGCATGGTCTTTCTCCATTCGAAGCAAATTTTTCTCATTTCAACTTTGGGGTGGGTGTCGGTATTCATATGTAAACTGATTTATTGTAATCTTTTGCTTAGATTTTTTCCAAAAATTTGCACAACGGGTTAATGTACCTTACTGGTTCCAAAAACCTTCTCCACCATCTTTCTGAACCGTGACGGATTAATCGGTTTGGGCAGGATAAACTGGACCCCGGCGCTTTCTAATTGATTAATCAACGGATCGTTGAGTTTCCCGGAAACCACCATGATAGGTATTCCCGGATTAAGCTTGCGAATTTTATCTATTAAATCCACACCGCTGAGTTGCGGCATGACGATATCTGTTATTAATAAATCGTATCTTTGCTGACACAACTTGTTGAGTGCTTCTTCACCATTATAGACCGATATCACATCATGTCCATCGAGCGTCAATAAAATATCGATGCTGCGGCTCAAATTCCGGTCGTCTTCCGCCAACAGAATTTTTTTCATTTACTTCTCCATCACTTCAAGACTTATTATAACTGACAGCAATCATTATGCCATTATCGATATTTTGGTCCCAGGAATGGTGATTTTTAAAATGTAGAAATATACAAAAGTTTGTTTATAGGGAGTTTTGCAATACCCTTTTTCTTAAGTTTGAATGGGGATTACTCGTATGCCTTTTCATCGATTTGGTAGTCTTCTAATTTATTATATAATGACCGGCGGCTTATACCCAGAATTTCCGACGCTTTGAGTTTATTCCCTTTAACTGCTTTAAGGGTTTGGACGATCATTCGTTCCTCAACTTCGGAGAGAGTTGTACCTGCTTTAAAGCTGATAATTTCCGACCCCACCCGGTTGGTGGTTAATTCCTTGGGTAAATGTTTTGTCTCGATGGCATCTTTGGCAGAGAGCATAGCACGCAAAACTACGTTGCGTAATTCCCGAACATTTCCGGGCCATGAATAATCCTTCATAATTTGCAGTGCCTCTTTGGTCATTCCTGCTACATTTTTTTGCAGCTCAATGTTGAAAAGGTGACGGTAAAATTTAATGAGATAGGGGATATCCTGTTTTCTTCGGCGTAATGGCGGTATTTCGATGGCAAATACATTCAACCGATAGTAAAGGTCTTCTCTGAATTTTTGGTTTTTGATGAGCTCCATTAAATCCTCGTTGCTGGCACAAATAATGCGAACATCCACTTTAATCGGTTTATTACTTCCAATTTTTTCAATAGTCCGGTTTTCCAGCACCCTTAACAGGGATATTTGTACCTGAAGCCCCATGGTGCCGATTTCATCCAAAAACAAGGTTCCCTGATGTGCCTCTTCGAATTTTCCTTTTTTGTCTGAAATAGCACCTGTGAAGGATCCTTTTAAATGACCAAATAATTCACTGGCAATCAATTCTTTGGGAATGCCACCGGTATTTACTGCGATAAATGCTTGGTTGCGGCGGTTTGATAATTTGTGAATTGCCTGAGCAACTAACTCCTTTCCGGTTCCGCTTTCGCCCAAAATCAACACCGGCACGTCAGTGTCTGCAACTTCCCGGATTTTTTGATAGACTTCCTGCATCGGCTTACTGAGCCCCACCATCTGGTGAAAATGTTGTAATTTTTCCAGTGCTTTTTTATCATTAGCTCTATCGCTCTCCTTCTGTTCTACAGCAAGAGTTTGATTAATTAATTCAATTAATTTCTCAGACTTTACCGGCTTGGTTATATAATTTATGGCACCGGATTGCATCGCTTCCACTGCATGTTCAATGGATCCGTAGCCGGTCATCATAATCACTTTTATAGAAGGATAATTTTTGCTAATGGTCTTAAGCAGACGCATCCCATCCATCTGCTGCATTTTATAGTCGGTAATAATAAGCTCGAATACCTCTCTATCCAACCGGTCAATCGCTTCCTGACCATTTGCGGCACCTTCTACATTCCAGCCTTTTGCCTCCAATATAGTTAGTAAGCCTTCACGAAAATTATCATCGTCATCAATAATCAATAATCTTGGTTTATCCATATTCATTTCCTGGTTTCGTGGTTATGCTCTTGGCAATTCGATGATAAAACTGGTTCCCTTGCCACTCTCGGTTTTAAAATAAATGTTTCCCTCATGGGCTTCAATTATTTTCTTAGAAATTGCCAGCCCAATACCGCCACCGCCAGATTTTGTAGTAAAGTAATAATTAAAGATTTCTTCCTGAATATTTTTTGGAATTCCGTCTCCGGTGTCTCTTATAATTATGACTATTTTACCATCGTGTTCTTTGGTACTCAAGTAAAGATCGCCCCCTTTGGGCATGGCGTCAAAGGCATTTAAAACAATATTAAGTATAACTTGTTTCATCTGGTCATGGTTAATATTGATTAACGGTAAATTTTTGCCCAATTGGATATGTAACTGAATTTGTTTTTCATAGGTTTCTTGTTGTACAAGTTCTATAACTTCTTTAACAATCTTATTTGTATTTTGGTAATTGAGTTCAACTTCTTTAGGCTTTGCTAAATTGAAAAATGAATCGATCATTTTGCTGAGCCTGCCAATTTCTCCATCCAGAATTTTTATGGACTTTTTTATTTTGGGCCTATCATCATAATTGGTTGGGATTTGATCGGACAAATTATCGAGCACCTCGGTATGTATTGCCAGAGAACTGAGTGGATTACGAATCTCATGGCCAATACTGGATGCCAACTGACTGATAACAGTATATTTCATACTTCGGTGTAAATTTTGTTCTAACTCCTTTAAAACACCGAGATCCTTAACATAAAAGATGATGCTGTTACCTCCGGTTTCTTCCATTATGGAGAGTGCGTTGATTTGAACATCAATCACCGATTTGTCCGGTAATTTAATGGTCATTTCTTTGCGAACCGAATGTGTCATTGGATCTCTGGTGCGGCGATATATCTCAAGAAGTTTGGGATTGTTCTGCAAAATTCGATATATCTGCCCTTCCGCATTGTGCGGTGTTTTAATGTGAAGTATATCGAGCAGATATTCATTGTATGAGATTATTCTCATGTTTCCGTCTAAAATTATTAATCCTTCGTGAATCACACGCATCATTGCGTTGAAACGATCTTCGGATTGTTTGTAACTTTCATTTAAATCGAATGTTTTTTCGAATAATTCATTAAGTCGCGAAAAGAGGGGAGCAAATTCATCTTTCTTTTGATAATCCACCCGATATTTATAATCCTCCTCGTGCAGGCGGTCGATTGCTTGTTGGATGTTCTGGAGATTCCCTTTATAAATCCGGGATGTAAAAAATACGGTTGCCATAATGATTCCGAAAGCAAATATACTGGCGCCAATCAAAATATATCTGCGATTTTGGTAGAAATTTTCCAAATGTTTAACGGAAATGACCGTACGCAGATAGCCTTCTTTAACACCCTCCCGTAAAAGGGGGACAATAACATCGACAATTTCCTGGTTTCCTTCCCATTCACGATTAACAACTGTCGGTTGGTCTGTTTCCAGTAAACTTAATTCTTTGGAAGAAGTATATACTTTTCCTTCTACTGCAGGTTCATCGCTTACCACGATGTTATTGGTGGTATCAATTAACAAAACGTGTAAAATTTTTGAATTTTCACCACTAAAATTCTTCATCAATCGTCTGGTGGGATATTTATTGTATTGGGATAATGAAGAGATTTTAATTTTGTCTGCTTCCAATACATTTTTAACCTGCTCTACCAATAAAAATGCTATTTTATTGGTCAAATCTGCATAAAAAGCATTAATGCTTGTGTAAAGAAAATATACAATAATGGCTTCCAGGAGCAATGTCGCTCCGCCGATAATCAGTATTTTCTTATAAAGTGTTTTCATAGATTAAATATTTAATATTGAAATTACAATTTTAACTGACATGAAACCAACGAATAAGTATTCGGAAGCACCTACCGTTTGATGAACATTGGTCAAATAAAAAAAATCCCATACAAATCAAAAAATTATAGCAAAAGATATTCCACAATGCAACGACCAAAACTAATCATTTTAGATTGCATCCTGGTAATTTGGTTTTCAACGAATTCTGGGGTAAAAATCATAATTTCGACTAATTTCAAGAGAATCTGGGATATACCTGCTGTTGTCTGTAAACAAATTGCCCATTTTGGAAGCTTATGATGTTAGGTACTGCGCTAATGTGCTTTTATTATGATTTACCAAAACCTCTCTGGAAACGTTGAATGTCGCGGTCAGTTCCCAATACTAACAATCGATCACCTGGCTGAAGCATGTAATCCGAGGACGGAATAGCGCCAGCTCTTCCCTGCATTCCTTCTGCACTCTCTTTTCTCTTTCGTATCAAAATAACTTCTAAACCATAAACAGACCGAATATTTATTTGTTTAAGGGATTTGTTTAGAAATTGGGTAGGTGGCTCAACCTCCACCATTCGCAGCCCGTCGGTGATTTCAATATTGCGCTTTTCACTCACCGCACTGAGAACAGAATGCATTCCCCCTGCCAAATCTAAGCGGTGAATTTCACGATTATACGCTTCAATCAAATCTTTTCGACGAACCGAGCCCAGAAGTTCCCGAGAATTATCTCTTTTGAGTACCGGCAGTTCATCTACATCTGCATGTCCGAAATGGTGCATGGCTAAGTCCAGATTATCATCCTCATAAAGGATGACGGGAGGCGGTTCGGCAAGGTCTGCAGCAATCACTAAATCCGATAAATATTGCTGGTCTAAAATAAATTCTTTTAGCTTGTTTAATGAAATATCTCCGATCAATTCATTTTTGTTATTCACAACCAGAATCACTTCATGTTTACTTCTGATCATTTGTTGCAGTAATCCGGAAAATTTCAAATGTGCCGGTACAATCTCAATATCTTTGTTAAGCACACTTTTCACCTTCATTCCTTTTAAAATATTGATATCCTTGCCTTCAAATATATTGATCCCTTTTCGCACCAGCTTCATGGTGTACATGGATTCTTTTTTAAGATAAGTGGCTAATAGAACACTGATAATACAAGAGAGCATTAGAGGTGGAATGATACGATAATCATTGGTTAATTCAAATATGATTAATATTGCCGTAATTGGTGCATGGGTGGTTCCTGCAACCAACGCTCCCATTCCCACCAGTGCATATGCACCTTCTGTAGCGGTTATTCCCGGAAACAACAAATGGGCTTGTTTACCGAGAAGTGCCCCAAGCATAGCACCGATAAAAAGCGATGGTGCAAAAATTCCTCCCGAACCACCAGACCCTAAAGTTGCACTTGTGGCAACCAGTTTTGCGAAAAGCAAGACCAATAGCAGTAGTCGGACGTCCTTTCCCCAGAGCGCCATATTGATAGACTCATAACCAACCCCATAAATTTCCGGGAATCCGATGGCAATGATTCCAACCACCAGGCCTCCTAAGGCGGGCTTAAAATATTCCGGAAATTGAATCTTGTCAAATAAATCTTGCGATTTGTAAACTGAAATGATGAATAAAACAGAAATGAGTCCAGCCGCGATTCCCAGAATAGTGTAAGGAATGAATTCAAAAGAACTCACCAAATCATATTCCGGGACTAAAAATGCCGGGAAATCTCCAATAAAATGTCGTGATAAAACAGTTGCTGTTACCGAGGAAATAACAATCGGACTAAAATGCGCCACCGCAAAATCACCCAATATAATTTCAACGGCAAATAAGGCGCCGGCAATTGGGGCATTGAAAGTAGCAGCGATGCCGGCGGCTGCCCCACACCCCACAAAAGTACGCAATTTTTTAGCGGCAATGCCGGTGAATTGTCCAAAAGCCGAACCGATGGCTGCTCCAATGTGGATGATTGGACCTTCACGTCCGGCTGAGCCACCTGAGCCAATCGTAACAGCAGCGGCAAACGCTTTGGTTAAAAGAACCCGCAAACGGATAATTCCACCGTAGCGAGCCACAGATTCCATCACTTCCGGAACCCCGCTACCACGTACTTCCCGGGCTAAAAAATAAACAATGGGGCCAACAATTAATCCACCCAGCATGGGCAATACCATTTTATGCCACCAGCTAAAATTTTTAACGATTTCCAGCGAATATTCAAACATTCCGAAAAAAATACGGTGGCATAATTGGATAATATACCGAAAGCCGATGGCACCAAAAGCACCCAATATTCCGATAATAATAGCAGAAACAATTGTAAATATGTGCTCTGCATGGCGCATTCCGGAAGCTAATGATTGTATTTTTCTGGTAAGTTTAGGTAGAAGCTTTAATACAAGAATTTGAATATTGCGAAAAGAATAGTGAAAATTTTTCATAACCCCGGAACTTTAACAGTTACCCTCAAAGTTAAAAGACTTTCCCAAGAATATAAAATGAAATATTCAACAGTATTTTTTACCATTGGATTGGAGTAAAGATTTCTTTCGATGGTTTTAGTATCAAATTGCTTGAATAATGGATCACAATAACCACTTGATTTTATTAGTTCATACATCTATTTTTAGACGTTAATCTGAGGGTAATTATGGGATTTTTAGACAAATACAAGAAAGTTCAAGAGCAATTAAATATTATTGGTACATCCGATAAAATTCGCGAGGTTATAGAACTGGTAATGTCAGTGGCACCAACAAATATTTCGGTGCTTATTACCGGAGAAAGCG
>CAZVKP010000136.1:0-4652 GCA_964627635.1 uncultured Calditrichaceae bacterium
GAGTTAAGAGATTTGGTTATTTTGTTGGTTACTTCTTTGTAATTCAACAAAACATAAGCAGAATAACCGGGAGCCGGAATTTCCTGGTTTTTATTTTGTGCCAGGAAACCATTTTGAAGGTAATCATGTTCTTTATCCGAGGCTCTTTGCAGAGCTCCGAATGCCACATGGTGGTTGGTTAGTATGAGTCCGTTCTCGCTCACAAATTCACCGGTACCACCCCGAAAGGTGACAATGGCATTCATCAGCCCGCTGCCATCATCTTTAATGAGTTCTGCCGGATCTAACCGGAGACCCATTGTGTCCAATTGTAAATTTTTGATTTGATGAGGCATCCACATCCCCTCATCGGCAAAAATTTTAAAGGTGTGAACACATATTAAAAAGAAAATCAATAAAAATACAGAGCGTTTCATTTTTCATCTCTCCCGTTTATTTTATGACTGTGACCGTTAAGAGAAAATTTCATCCAATTTTCCGGCCCGAAACCGAAAAATATTTTCAATATCCCGCTTCACAAAAATCCAATGGATAAAAGGAGCCGCTATCCCACCGGGAATTGCATACTCTAAGTTGTCTTCAACTATGGTACCATCATTTTCCGATTGAAAACGATGTTGGTGTATCCATTTTTTATAAGGTCCCTTCAACTGCGCATCGACAAAACGGTAAGGCGGTTCCCATGCGGTAATCTTCGTCTTCCAATGAATTGGAAATTTGTATAAGCGCAAGCGGTAATCAATTGTTGTTCCGGGTTCTATTTGAATGGGTTGAGGGGTCAGTATTTTGAATTCCAGATGTGGAGGTGTTATTCTGTTTAAATTTTCGGCATTGCTAAAAAATTCAAAAACTTCTTGTATAGTTTTATGAATTTTTATCTGTTGCGTAAAATAATAAGTTTTCATTTATTTTATTAAATTATTATTTTAACAAATACCATTAAAAATTGGCGAAAAATTTTGTTTAAAACAACTATGAAAAATAATTTGATTAATAGAAAAAATACAAGTTAAATATGAAAGATATCTCTTAGATTTAAATGGCTTTTCACATTCTTGCACGAATACTGACAAAAATATTTTTTGATTGAATCATGTCAGTGTTATTTCATATCTTTAGAGTAGAACTTGTGCAATATTACACAAGTTTATGGTGACAATTGAATATGTTTTAAATTTTTACTTATTCTGAACAAATTGATCAAAACTAAGGATTAACAGATGGAAGCTGCAAGCAAGCAAGAAGTTGAAACATTAGATTTCAGACCTTTGCGAAAAATTCTTCGCAAACACGCCAAAAAGCGGGGTACATTGATCCCTATTCTCCAGGAAACTCAAAAAGTGTATGGATATTTACCCAAAGAAGCATTGGTCGAAATTTCTCATGAGACGAATCTGGACATCAGTCAGGTCTATGGAGTGGCAACCTTTTATTCTCAATTCCGGTTAACTCCGGTAGGGAAGCATATCATTAGAGTTTGTCACGGGACTGCATGTCATGTGAGCAATGCGGAACGTATTACGGAGTCTTGTGAAGAACAGTTGGGCATCAACGATGGTGAGACCAGTGAGGACCGAGAATTTACATTGGAATCTGTGGCATGTTTGGGCTGTTGTAGTTTGGCACCGGTCATGATGATAGATGAGACCACTTATGGCAGGTTGAGCGACCGGGAAACAAAAAAGGTTTTGAAAAAAATTCAATAAAAAAGGAGCTTACCTTTATGGTTGAGCAGCAAAACGGACAGATAAAAATTTTAGTGGGAATGGCAAGTTGTGGATTAGCAGCAGGCGCGAGTGATGTTTATAACGCCCTGGAAGCGAAAATTGAAGAAGAAAACCTTTCCATCCAATTGGAAAGAACCGGATGTATCGGGGCATGTTATAAAGAACCTTTAGTGGAAGTTCAAATGCCGGATGTATCAAATGTGATGTACGGTGATTTTACTATTAAAAAAATTCCACAATTATTTGAGCAGCACATCGGGAATAAACAAATTATTAAAGAGTGGTTGGTAAAATCTGATGAAATTGAAACTCCGGAAAATGAACTTTTTCAGAATCAAAAAAGAATTGTTTTACGAAACAGCGGTGTCATCAATCCGGAGCGAATAGAAGATTATCTGGCAAAGGGCGGATATAAAGCGATTCAAAAAGTGGTTTCTGAAATGACCCCTGAGGATGTGATTTCCGAAATTAAAGCATCAGGATTGAGAGGCAGGGGAGGGGCAGGATTTCCAACCGGTCTTAAATGGCAATTTGCCAAACAATCCGAAGATAAAGAAAAATATATTATCTGTAACGGTGATGAAGGCGATCCGGGCGCTTTCATGGATCGCAGTATTATGGAAGGAGATCCACACAGCGTGTTAGAAGGGATGTTAATTGCCGGTTATGCAATCGGGGCAAAAGAAGGTATCATTTATGTACGAGCAGAGTATCCGTTAGCTGTACAGAGACTTCAGATTGCCATTGATCAGGCAAGAAAGAATGGCTTCCTGGGAAAACGAATTTTGGGGAGCAATTTTTCTTTTGACATCAATCTGAAGTTAGGTGCAGGAGCATTTGTTTGCGGCGAAGAAACTGCCTTGATAGCCAGTGTGGAAGGAAAACGGGGTATGCCCAGGTTAAGACCTCCATTCCCTGCCGTGAAAGGTCTTTGGGGAAAACCGACAAATATTAATAACGTGGAAACGTATGCTAATATATCATGGATTATTTTAAATGTTGCAGCTACTTTTGCTGAGTTGGGGACCGAAAAAAGTAAGGGAACCAAAGTATTTGCCTTAGCCGGAAAAATCAATCGCGGCGGCATGGTGGAGGTTCCAATGGGAATGCCGCTTCGGGATGTCATTTTTAAAATCGGTGGCGGAATTAAAGACGACAGGGAGTTTAAGGCAGTACAATTGGGTGGACCCTCCGGCGGTTGTGTCCCTGCAGATCATTTAGAAACCGCTGTGGATTATGAGTCTTTAAATCAAACCGGTGCAATCATGGGCTCCGGTGGCATGGTTGTCATGGATAATCGGACCTGTATGGTGGATGTGGCAAAGTTTTTCCTCAAATTCACTCAGGAAGAATCTTGCGGTAAATGTACTTTTTGCCGTATCGGGACCAAGCGGATGCTGGAAATACTTGAACGAATTACCGAGGGAAAAGGAGAGCCCGGAGATTTAGATAAATTAGAAAATTTGGCGGAAAACATTAAGCAAGGGTCACTGTGCGGTTTGGGTCAAACTGCACCCAATCCGGTGCTGACGACCTTAAAATATTTCCGGGATGAATATGAAGCACATATTCATTATAAACAATGTCCTGCTAAAAGTTGTCGGGAATTAATCAGTTATCGGGTAATTCCCGAAAACTGTACCGGATGTATGTTGTGCCTGAGAGTTTGTCCGGTTGGCGCAATTACCGGGGCAAAAAAGGAAATCCATTATATCAATCCGGAAATTTGCACCAGTTGTGGAGCATGTTTTGATGCCTGCAAATTTGATGCAATTGAAATATTAACCGGACAAGAAGCAGATATTGCCGAAGAAACAAATTAAACGCTCAATTGACAAAAGAAAATCCAGGAAATATCGGGGAGAAAAAATGAGTAAAGTCCAAGTTATTATAGACGGAAAACCTGTAATAGCAAACACAAATCAGACAATTTTAGAAGTTTGCCGTGAACAGGGAATTGAGATTCCGACTTTATGTTACGACGATCAATTAGAACCATTTACCTCTTGTTTTCTTTGTGTGGTAGAGGTAGAGGGTGCCAAATCCTTTGTCCCTTCCTGTGGGACAAAAGTGGCTCATGGATTGCGAATTAATACCAATACCGAGGCAGTGCAGGATGCCAGAAAAATGGCATTGGAATTAATTTTGAGCAACCATTACGCAGACTGTCTGGGTCCATGTAAAATTGCCTGTCCTGCCGGGGTGGACGTCCAGGGCTATTTAGCTTTAGCTTCGATGGGGAAATATCAGGAAGCAATTGAGTTGATTAAACGAAATAATCCTCTACCCACGGTTTGCGGAAGAGTTTGTACCCGTCCCTGTGAAATGAATTGCCGCCGCAATTTGGTTGATGAACCGGCCGCCATCGATCATGTAAAACGATTTATTGCAGATAAGGATTTGGAAAGTCCCGATCGTTATTTTCCAAAGGTAAAACCGGATACCGGATTGAAAGTTGCGATTGTGGGATCAGGACCGGCCGGCCTCTCGTGCGCGTATTATTTACGTCAGGAAGGTCATTCAGTGGATATATTCGATTCCAAGACCAAGGCTGGTGGAATGCTCCGGTGGGGAATCCCCGAGTACCGCATGCCGGAAGAAATTCTGGATAAAGAGATCGAAGGCATCACTGAATTAGGAGTGGAAATCCGATTAAACAAAACACTGGGACGAGATATTTCACTAGATTCACTATTTGATAACGGCTACGAATCTGTATTCCTGGGACTGGGTGCACAAGCAAGCTCCAGTATGCGGGTGGAAAATGAGGATGCTGAAGGTGTTTTATCGGGAATACAATTTTTGGAAGATATTAAATTAAACAAAATAACGGTGCTTAAGGGAAAAGTCGCAGTCGTTGGTGGCGGAAATACTGCTATGGATGCTGCACGCTCGGCATTGCGGTTAGGAGCTGATGAAGTCAAT
>CAZVKP010000136.1:4662-8055 GCA_964627635.1 uncultured Calditrichaceae bacterium
TATCATTTATCGTCGTACTATTAAAGAAATGCCGGCGAATAAAATGGAAATAGAAGAAGCCGAAGAAGAAGGGATCAACTTCATATTTCTCACAAATCCTACCAAAGTTGTATTGGATGAGAATGGCAGGGCGAAGGGAATTGAATGTGTGAAAATGGAACTCGGACCTCCGGATGATAGTGGCCGCCGCAGACCGATTCCAATTGAAGGTTCGAACTATGTTATGGAGATGGATTGGGTAATTGCCGCTATTGGTCAGAAAGCTGATTTGGAATTTACCGCAAAGGATAACAAGCTGGTAAATATTAAAAAAAGCCGTTGGGGAACACTGGACATAAAACAGGGAACCATGGAAACGAACATTCCCGGCGTTTTTTCCGGAGGTGATGTGGTTCTTGGTCCTGCCACGGCAATTGAAGCGATTGCTGACGGGAGAAAGGCAGCGGAGGCAATTCATAAATATTTAACCGGCGATAAACTGGATTTGCCCAATCAACCTTTCCTTAGTCGGAGAGATAATTTTAAAAAACTCACTTCCACCGACTTTAATAATATTTCCAAAACGATTCGACAAAAAATGGCAGTTCGTGATCCGGAGAAGCGCAAGAAGGATTGGAATGAGATTGAATTAGGATTCACCCCGGATCAAGTGTATCAGGAAGCAATCCGTTGCCTGGAGTGCGGCTGCCAGGCTTTTTATGATTGCGATTTGCAGAAACACTCAACCGAATACCAGGCAGTGCAGGAACATTTCCCGGGAGAATATCATGAGATCGAACCGGACAAGAGTCACCCTTTCATTCAAATAGAATTAAATAAATGTGTGCTTTGCGGACGTTGTGTCCGGGTTTGCGATGAGGTTATGGGATTGGGTGTTTTCGGATTTGTAGAACGCGGATTCAGTGCTAAGGTGAAACCGGTCTTGGAGACCCCTTTGGCGGAAACTCATTGTATTTCCTGCGGTCAATGTGTTGAAACTTGTCCCACAGGCGCAATCGAAGACAAAGCGGATGCACTTAAACCGGGCCCCTGGGTATTGGATAGATACCCGACAATTTGTCAATATTGCAGCGTTGGCTGTTCAATGCAGGCAGATGTTTTGGATGACCGCGTGATTAAAGTTTCTGCTGACCCGAAAGCGGAAGTTAACGAGTATGGAAACTTGTGTGTAAGAGGTCGGTATGGTTTCCGATACGTAAATGATAAAAATCGGCTAAAACAACCATATATTCGAAGAAATGGTGAATTGGAACCGGCCTCCTGGCAGGAGGCACTGGACTTTGCCGCTTTAAAAATCAAGGAACAGAAAGAAAACGATTCAAAATGGGCGGTAATGGGATCTCCCCATTCCAGTAACGAAGAAAATTATCTGCTGCAAAAATTTGCCAGAACCAACTTATCAACTAACAATATCGGATCATTTTCCAATCTGAATCATTATCCCGAACAACTTCTGAGAGCTTCCATGTCCAATACAACCTTTCAGGAAATTGAGAATAGTGATTTCATTCTGGTGTGTAATTTCGATCCCATTGAAACCAATCCGGTGCTCTATATTAAACTTCAAAAAGCAGCCCGGCGTGGTCAAACCATTTATATGGGAGGATATCCGGATTCCAGATTGGCAAAAAAATCCAAATCGCTATCCATTCCGGACGACAAAAAAGTATTATTTCTAAAATATATTATCGATACTATTTATCGACGCGGTTTGAGTCAGGATGTTACAACCAGGGAAAGTCAGGATCTGTTAAATGATTTGTTCAACAGCGTTGCCGGTATCTCTCAACGAATGGATCTATCTGAGTTCAATTTGACGAAGAAAAACTTTGATAATTTTTTCAAGGATTTAGTGAAAGCGAAAACGCCTATTTTCATGTGTCATCAGGAAAATGCAAATGCTGAGGTGATCCATTGGTTAAATAGTTTGGGATATGTATTAGGTCGAATGGATTCTTTCCTGGCAGTTACCAGTGCCAGTAATTTCCAGGGAATGCTGGATATGGGAATGCTTCCGGAATATTTACCTGGATATCAACGGGTGGATAATCCGCAAGTAATAAAGCGGTTTTCGGAAAATTGGGACCGAAGTATTCCCAGTGAAGTTGGTTTATCCGGTTCAGCGATACTGGATCAATTTAATGCCGGTGATATAAAAAGTCTGGTTCTGTGGGGTCAGGATCCGGTTGGAACGGGACAAATTAATTTAAATCGTGCCAAAGATTCATTTGTAATGGTTGCAGATATGTTTATGACAGAAACTGCCCAAAATGCGGATGTGGTTTTCCCATTAGTGCCATTTACCGAATCTACCGGAACTGTAACCAATGCAGAAGCTCGAGTTCAGCAATTTAAGACGATTATCAAACCCTTAAGCGGTTATGCCAATTGGCAGATATTGGTGGAATTGAGCCGCCGTATCGATTATCCCTTGAGATATCAATCCGCCCATGAAATTACCGAAGAAATTATGGAGGCGGTGCCGGAGTATAAAAAGGGTATTGCAATTTTCCGGATTGAGTATATTCCGAATTCCAAAATATTAGAAAAAGCAGTTGATAAAAAGCTGGCTTACGGAGCAAATTACCTTGAAAATTGGTTCGACAATTATATGGAGAAAACCGGAATAAATAATTATCATTCACAGAAACAGTTGCTCCATCAGGAAGCGGAAGTAAAGTAGTTTTATTTTTTATTGAATTTGAATTGGATTTCATTATTTTTTAAAAATTATGTGGTAAAGAAGTTAAAAAGTAGTTTATTTCGGAGAAAGTTAAAATGAGTCATCAAATAAATATACCTGTAAAATGCCCGGAATGTGATAATTCATTAATGAACCAGAAGGTTTTAGTTGACGAATTACCCGCAATAGAATTAGAAGCAAAACTCGGGGAGCAAGTTGGAAAAATATTTTTAAGCCAGGAATATGGTAATTATGATAAAAAATTTGTAGATGTTGACGACGTTATAGGACAAGTTGCAACTTTATTTTGTCCCAACTGCCATCATCCCTTGCCGGTGGTTCAAATTTGTGCATGTAAAGCCCCAATGATAGGTTTACAACTTGAAGTCGGCGGTATGATCAAGATCTGCTCCCGAAACGGGTGTAAACAGCATTCTCTGGAGTTCGAAGATGTCAACGATGCCTTCATGCTGTTCCAACGCCAGGATAAGACAGGATTAGGATAGTGTGGAATATTTAGAATCTATTCCTGAAATTTATCTGAAGAGCTTTTTTGAAATCCGGTTTTCCGGATAATTCATAAAATACTTGAACCATTTTTTTGATAATTTTTTGATTATACTTCTTTTAAGTGGTATAAGCTATATCTTGGGCAGCATCCCGACTGCATATATCATTTCAAAAATTTTCTTTAAAGAAGATATTCGAAA
>CAZVKP010000137.1:0-8024 GCA_964627635.1 uncultured Calditrichaceae bacterium
ATTGGGAACAATTGATTATTTCAAGAAACTCATTAAAACGGCAAATAAACATCAGGTTGAAGTGGCAATTGATCTGGCATATCAATGTGCACCGGATCACCCATATGTTAAGGAACATCCGGAGTGGTTTAAATGGCGACCGGATGGAACCGTTCAGTATGCGGAAAATCCGCCCAAGAAATATCAGGATGTACTCCCCATTAATTTTGAGACTGAAAATTTGAAAGAATTGTGGGAAGAACTTAAGAGTGTTGTTCTGTATTGGGTGAAAAATGGGGTGCAAATTTTCCGTGTGGATAATCCTCATACCAAGCCGTTTATATTCTGGGAATGGTTGATTGGTGAAATCAAGAAAGATTATCCCGACGTCCTGTTTTTATCGGAAGCATTTACCCGACCAAAGGTGATGTATCGGCTGGCAAAGCTTGGATTTACTCAGTCTTACACTTATTTTACCTGGCGGCATACCAAGTACGAGTTTAGAGATTATCTGAATGAACTCACTCGCTCCGAAGTGCGGGAATTTTTCCGACCCAACTTCTGGCCCAATACACCGGACATTTTACCCGAGCATTTGCAATACGGAGGCAGACCGGCTTTCATTGCAAGGCTGGTATTAGCTGCAACATTGTCCTCAAATTATGGCATATACGGTCCGGCATTCGAACTTATCGAAAACGATGCCATTTCTGATAAAGAAGAATATTTGAATTCTGAAAAATATGAAATCAAAATTCGGGATTTGAATAAGCCCGGGAACATTAAAGATATTATTAAAAAGGTAAATAATATCCGAAAAGAAAATGCTGCCTTACAAACCACCTGGAATGTGAGTTTTCACAAAGTGGATCACGACCAACTCTTATTTTATGTTAAAGTGAGTGAGGATTTATCAAATATCATATTTGTGGTTGTGAATCTGGATCCATTTCAAACCCATAGCGGTACACTTCAAATACCCATTAAAGATTTGGGAATTGATGCGGATCAGCCTTATTTAGTTCACGAATTGCTAAGTGACTCTAAATTCATTTGGCAGGGTCAGTATAAAGCAGTAAAATTGGATCCCAATGAGCATCCTGCAAAAATTTTCCGCTTGCACCGACGACTTCGCAGAGAGCAAGATTTTGATTATTTCATGTAATGATTGGAGGCGCTTAAATGACACGGAAGGATAAAGTAATTGGAAAAGAACCATTATGGTATAAAGATGCAATTATTTACGAAGTGCATGTCAAATCATTTTTGGATAAAACAGGAGATGGTATAGGGGATTTCAAAGGTTTAATTGAGAAATTAGATTACTTGGAAAGTCTTGGGGTGACAGCAATTTGGTTGTTGCCTTTTTACCCCTCTCCTTTGCGAGATGACGGCTATGATATTGCTGATTATTATAATATTCATGCGGATTATGGGTCATTAAAAGATTTTCGCAAATTCTTGAAAGAATCTCACAGACGTGGGATGCGTGTGATTACTGAGCTGGTGATAAATCATACTTCGGATCAACACCCCTGGTTTCAGAGAGCAAGAAACTCAAATCCAAATAGCGTATGGCGTAATTTTTATGTGTGGAGTGACAAACCGGATAAATACAGTGATGCCCGAATCATATTTAAAGATTTTGAATCCTCCAATTGGTCATGGGACCCGGTGGCACAGGCATATTACTGGCACAGGTTTTATTCCCATCAACCGGATTTGAACTATGATAATAAGCGCGTTCAAAAGGAAATTTTTAAAGTGCTGGATTTTTGGTTCGGCATGGGAGTTGACGGACTTCGTCTGGATGCAGTGCCATATTTATTCCAACGAGAAGCAACCAATTGTGAAAATCTACCGGAAACCCATGAATTTTTAAAAATTTTGCGAAAACATGTCGATTCGAAGTTTGAGGACAAAATGTTGTTGGCAGAAGCCAATCAATGGCCGGAGGATGCCGCAGCATATTTTGGTGAAGGGGATGAGTGCCATATGGCGT
This sequence comes from uncultured Calditrichaceae bacterium, assembly GCA_964627635.1. Lineage (GTDB taxonomy): Bacteria > Calditrichota > Calditrichia > RBG-13-44-9 > RBG-13-44-9 > CAZVKP01. The sequence continues at coordinate 1,982 of CAZVKP010000137.1, forward strand.
TTCATTTTCCGGTAATGCCCCGCTTATTTATGGCACTGAGAATGGAAGATAGATTTCCTGTAATTGATATACTCGATCAAACTCCGGAAATTCCCGAAAATTGTCAATGGGCAATGTTCCTTCGCAATCACGATGAATTAACATTGGAAATGGTGACGGACGAAGAACGGGACTATATGTACCGGGTTTTTGCTCAAGACCCAAGAGCTCGGATTAACCTGGGCATTCGCCGACGTCTCGCGCCTTTATTGGATAATAATCGCCGTAAAATGGAATTAATGAATATCATCCTGTTCTCCATGCCGGGAACACCTGTAATTTATTACGGTGACGAAATCGGTATGGGGGATAACTATTACCTCGGTGACCGTGATGGTGTGCGAACACCCATGCAGTGGAGTGCAGACCGCAATGCCGGATTCTCCAGATCTAATCCGCAAAAGTTATACCTCCCGGTAATTATCGATCCTGAGTATCATTTTGAGTCACTCAATGTAGATAACCAGAATCAAAATCCCTCATCGTTATTGTGGTGGATGAAGAGAGTTATCGCCATGCGAAAACAATATAAAGCTTTTAGCAGGGGAAGCATTGAATTTTTATTCTCGGATAATCCCAAAGTTTTAACTTTTGTGCGTCGTTATGAAAACGAAGTGATTCTTATTGCCATCAATTTATCCAGATTTACACAGGTAACCGAAATAGATTTATCCGAATTCGCTGGTAATGTTCCGGAAGAATTATTCAGCCAAAATAAATTCCCGGTTATCAGGGAACAACCATACCTGTTGATTCTTGGTCCACATGGTCATTACTGGTTAATATTGGAAACCGAAGAGAGTGCAGCAATTTTAGCGGAAGAACGGTCAATTCCAGAGATACGCGTGAACGAAAATTGGATGAATGTGCTGGAAAATGATAATAAAAATAAATTGGAAAAGCAGATTCTACCGGAGTATTTACCAACATGCAGGTGGTTTGGCGGAAAAGCCAGAAATATTCGCAGAGTGGCAATTAAGGAAAAAATTACATTTCCTAAAAATGGCATTTCCTCGGTTATCCTTATTGTGGAAGTGCAATATAAAATTGGTGCTTCAGACGCCTATTTAATGCCACTGTCATTTGCATCCATTGATGAAATGGGTTCAATTACAGAAGATACCCGTGGAATTGTAATTGCGTATTTAATAACTGGTGGAAAAGAAGGAATTTTGTATGAGAGCATTTATTCCCCTAATTTCAGAAGCGATGTTCTTTCAATGATTTTTCAACGAAAACGGTTGAAGGGAGCGCAGGGGGAACTGTTAACAACCCAGGGTAAATTGTTGCGTTCTGTTCTTAAAGAATATGATAAGGAATCCGGATCAAGAGTTTTAAAAGCCGAACAGAGTAATTCCTCATTCCTTTATGGGAACACTTTTTTTATGAAAATGTATCGAAGGATAGAAGAGGGAATGAACCCTGATCCTGAGGTTTTGAAATTTTTAACAGAGAACACCAAATTTAGAAATGTGCCTGTATATTTGGGAAGTTTGGAATACAAGAAACCGAATTCAGATCCCATTGTTTTTTCATTTTTACAAGCTTTTGAACCAAACGAGGGTGATGCCTGGATTTTAACAAAAGATGCTTTAAGTCGGTTTTACGAACGTGTGCTGTCTGAGAAATCTGAGGCAAAAGACCTTGATATCAAATTCGATACCCTTTTAGATATCCAAATGTCTGAGATTCCGGATGCCGTTAAAAATTTGATTGGTGGAATCTTTTTAGATCAGGCCGCGCTGTTGGGTCAACGAACAGGTGAAATGCATCTTGCCCTGGCTTCTTCCAATACAAATCCTGATTTTAAGCCGGAAGCTTTTTCCAAATTATATCAGAGATCACTATTTCAATCCCTGAGGAGTCAGGCGGTTAGAAGCTTGCAGGAACTTGAGAAAAATGTGGTCAGATTACCCGAAGATGTCAAAGAAATTGCCAAAGATATCCTGGATGCCAGGAAACCTATCCAGAACCAACTTAAACGAATTCTCGATCGGAAAATATCTGCGCTGAAAATTAGAATTCACGGCGACTATCATCTGGGACAAGTACTATTTACAGGTAAAGATTTTGTCATCATCGATTTTGAAGGGGAACCATTACGGTCGCCGAGTGAACGAAGACTAAAATACTCATGTTTCAGAGATGTTGCAGGTATGATTCGTTCTTACCATTATGCGGTCTACAGTGTTTTATTTCAATATGGCACAGTTCGTCCCGAAGATTTTGGTTATTTGGAACCCTGGGGAGAATTATGGTATCATTATGTGAGTGGTGTATTTTTAGAGAGTTATTTGAATACCGTTGGGGATTCACCATTCATACCCAAAGAGAGAGAAGAGATAGAAATACTCTTACAGGTGTTTATGCTGAATAAAGCGTTGTACGAAATTAATTATGAACTTAACAACAGACCGGATTGGTTGGTTATCCCTTTAAAAGGAATAGAAATGGTTATAAAAGATGCTTTATAATTCTTAAATTATAAGGTTATCTTATTTAGCTGTTTGTATACAACGAATAGAATACGGGAGTAAATTTTATGAAAAGACGAGGAAGCGGAATTTTATTGCACATTACATCACTTCCATCCAAGTATGGGATTGGCGATTTTGGGCCCGAAGCATATCGATTTGCAGATTTTCTACACCAGTCAAAACAAATTTTTTGGCAGGTGCTGCCACTTACTCCAACATCTCCCATAAGTGGTAGCTCACCCTATGCCAGTTCTTCTGCCTTTGCCGGAAACAAGTTATTGATTAGCCCGGAATTGTTGCTCCAGGATGGTTTCCTCAGTCAGGCAGATTTAGACCATTCACCGGATTTCCCTGTGGGGCAGGTGGATTACGAGGCGGTTATCGAAAATAAAAATATACTTTTTCATAAAGCTTTTGAAAAATTTAATGCCAGGCGGGATGAATTCACATACGAATATGAAAAATTTTGCACTGAAAATGAACATTGGCTTGAAGACTATGCGTCTTTTATTGCTTTCAAAGATCATTTTGATAAAAAAGCGTGGAGTGAGTGGCCTCAGGAAATTCGAGACAGAGAATTAGGGGATATGCAAAACTTAAAAAATGAGCTTTCCACGGAGATAGAATTCGAAAAATTTTTTCAGTTCATTTTCTCCAAACAGTGGAGTCAACTAAAAGGATATTGTAACGATCATGGAATTCAAATTATCGGCGATGTTCCGTATTATGTGAATTATGATAGTGCGGATGTTTGGACAAACCCTCATATATTTAAACTTGACTTGGATAAGAAGCCCTCATTTGTGGCAGGTGTTCCGCCGGATTATTTTAGTGAAACCGGTCAATTGTGGGGAAATCCGGTATATAATTGGGATGTACTTCAGGAATCCCAATATGATTGGTGGATTCAACGAATGCTGCATAGTTTGAGTTTGTACGACGTGGTGCGAATTGATCATTTTCGTGGATTTTTAGCTTATTGGGAAGTTGCAGCCAGTGAAGAAACTGCCATTAACGGTTCCTGGGTGGAAACACCAGCGGATGATTTTTTTAACACCATGTTGCAGCGTTTTCCTGAACTGCCAATCTTAGCTGAGGATCTGGGTGTCATAACTCCGGATGTGCGGGAACTAATGCACAAATTCGATATTCCAGGAATGAAGCTTTTGATTTTTGCATTCGATGAAAGTCTCCCTCACAATCCGTATGCACCGCATAATCATATTAAAGATTGTGTAGTTTATACGGGTACGCATGACAATAATACGATTCGCGGCTGGTTCGAGCAGGAAGCACCGGACGATATGAAACTGAGATTCAGCGAATATATCGGGCGGGAAGTTTCGGCAGAGGATGTCCATAAGGAATTTGTTCGGTTAGTTATGATGTCTGTCGCTAATTTGGTAATTATTCCTATTCAGGATGTATTGGGATTAGGTGCCGAGCACCGGATGAATCGTCCGGCGACATCGGACGGTAATTGGAGATGGCGTTTATTACCTGATCAAATAACGGAAAACGTGACTGGTCATCTCAAACAATTAGTTGAACTGTATGGCCGCTCATAGCTCTAACTCATCGGCTGAGAATTTGGAATTCGAAATTAGTAGGGGTGGTTTTACCAACAAATCAATTTAGTTTAGAGGGATAAAAGTATAATAATATTCATAAATTACATCTTGATTATATGACGGATGTAATTCGAGAGACTTATCCCAATTTTTAATCAACACTTTCCAATTTAAAGTGAAATCTTGATATTTAATTATTTAAGAAGGAAGCAAAGAAGAGTAATCCGAAAATAATTTGGAGACTGTAAAATGGTGCAAATCGGTGCCCGTATGTTTGAAGATAACACATGCGAATTTGTATTGTGGGGTCCGTTTTTAAAAAAAGTGGAGCTAAAACTACTTTCGCCCCGTGAAAAAACTGTGAGGATGAACAAAGATGAAAAAGGGTATTGGCGTACTCAAATAAAAATAGAAGATGAAAATACCCGTTATTTTTATCGACTGGAAAATGAAATTGAACGACCGGATCCCGCATCACATTTCCAGCCGGAGGGAGTTCACGGTCCATCACAGGTGGTAAATCACAGATCATTCCCTTGGCAGGACAAACAGTGGCTGGGAATTCCACTGGATCAAATGATTATTTATGAATTGCACATTGGCACTTTTACACCTGAAGGAACCTTCGATTCTGCGATTTCCAAATTATCAACATTGAAGGAGTTGGGTGTTAATGCGGTCGAAATTATGCCGGTGGCGCAATTTCCGGGCAATCGAAATTGGGGATACGATGGAGTGGATTTGTTTGCGGTTCAAGATTCTTATGGAGGACCGGAAGGTTTAAAAAAACTGGTCAATGCCTGTCATGAAATAGGGTTAGCGGTCGTGCTGGATGTGGTCTATAATCATCTTGGGCCGGAAGGAAATTACTTAAGAGACTTTGGACCTTATTTTACAAATAAATACAACACTCCCTGGGGAGAAGCTGTCAATTTTGATGATGAATACAGCGATGAAGTCAGGAATTTTTTCATTCAAAATGCAATTCACTGGTTTAAAAATTATCATATTGATGCACTCCGTTTGGATGCGGTACATGCAATTTACGATATGAGTGCAAAGCCTTTTTTACAGGAATTGGTTGAGGAAGTTGAAACCTATTCGAAGGAACAGGATCGGAATTTTTATTTGATTGCGGAAACCAATCAAAATGATACCAGACTTATTCGTCCCAGGGACTTGGGTGGATTTGGATTGGATGCGCAGTGGTCAGATGATTTCCATCATGCTGTACACAGTTTATTAACCGGAGAGAATGCAGGTTATTATATTGATTTTGGCAAACTTAATCATTTAGCGAAGGCAGTTCGGGAAGGATATGCCTATTCAGGTGAATATTCGGAATTTAGAAAAAGACGTCATGGCAATTCTTCTGTAGATCGGCCTGCAGAACAGTTTGTCATCTGCATACAGAATCACGATCAGGTGGGTAACCGAATGCACGGCGACAGGTTGTCTCGTTTAGTTTCATTTGACGCATTAAAATTAGCAGCAAGTTGTTTATTGCTATCGCCTTATGTGCCAATGCTTTTTATGGGAGAGGAGTATGGAGAAGAAGCTCCCTTTCTTTATTTTGTGAGTCACGGTGATCCGGATTTAATCGAAGCGGTACGAAAGGGAAGAAAAGCGGAATTTGCTTCTTTTGAATGGACCGAAGATCCCCCTGATCCGCAAAGTGAGGAGACCTTTCAGCAATCCAAATTGAATTGGGATATTCGAAACTCAGGTCATCATAATACACTGCTCAAATATTACAAAAAACTCATTCAAATGCGTAAAGAAAACCCGGTGCTAAACTATCTGAAAAAAGACAACATGGAGATATCGGGAAAGGAAGAAGAAAAAATTCTAATTCTGCATAGATGGTATAAAAAAAGTCAAGTTTACATTTATATGAATTTTGAACAACAGGAAAAGGATTATACTCTCAAATTACCTTCCGGAAGCTGGACGAGA
>CAZVKP010000138.1:0-7936 GCA_964627635.1 uncultured Calditrichaceae bacterium
GCGTGACTGGAGTTCAGACGTGTGCTCTTCCGATCTTTTGAACTTCATCCGTTTTATTCTGCATTCGTAAGTAATCAATTCGGTTAAGAATAGCTGCCAGCAGATTATAATATGCTTCTTTATAATTTGGATTCAGCTTTATCGCATGACGAAAATGATTAAGAGATTGAATATAATTTTTCTGCTCCAATAAGATTAACCCGAGTAAGTTATACAAATCAGCATATTTCACTTCAGACTTAATCAATTTTTCCAACGTATAGGAAGCTTGTTGGTACCTTTTCTGATAAAAATGAGTACGACCAAGGGTGATAAATGCACTGTAATAATCAGAATCAAGATCAATAGCCCGTAAAAGGTGTTCTTGTGCTTTATCGTAAATGTGCAAAGACAAAAAAATGGAACCGAGACGATGATGTGACATCGCATGATCTTTGTCTTTCAACATTTCGGAAAGTTCAAATAAGGTTTCCATACCGGAGATAACGTGCCGATGAAATTGATCTAAAACGCGACGGAGTCTCGGTTCAGCACCTTCATCTTCTTCATCTTCTCGTTTTTCATATGGGTAATCTTCTGCGAAAAGTAGCCTTCCCTGCTCAAATACCTCAGTATGTACGATTCCCTCCGTAATATTCGTGGCAGTTTGAATATGGAAATTACGGTCTTTTACCGAAACGTTTTGATTTAAACCAATATCAGCCATTTTTTCTTAACTTTTTTTGAATATAAATAAAATACTTAAATAATTCAACTCAAATGAATTTGCAAAACTCAACAAATTATTAACCGAAGAGTCAAGTCTACACGAAATATTCAAAACTTGAAAAATCTAAATGTGCATCAAATTCAAAATTTATGAGAATTTTAATATGAAAGCATCAGCATAATTTATTTGATTTAATTTTATTGGCTATTCCCGAAACACAACTTTTTCTACAATATGCGAACATTTAATAACCCTGTTAATTCTCTGCTAATGCTTTTTGCGCTTTGGTTCTAATTTCCAGTGCTGTTTCAAGTTTGGATATTGCCCTTTCACGAATATCTTTTTCCAATTGTAGGCTAAGCGCTTTGTGAGAATACTCAAAAGCTTCTTCCCAATTTTCTCTTATTAGATCAATTTTGGCAAGTTGAACCAAACAATCGATCTCATTATAATGGTTATTCTGAGAAATTTGACGCACTTCCTGCAACAATTCCCGGTATAACCGATAACTTAAATCCAAACTATCGCATTTAAAGGCAGTTTCGACCAGTGTCCACTTAAAAAAACGACTACTGGGATAGTTTTCAAAATTTTCTTTTGCAATCTTAAGGGCTTCCTGCTCCTTTCCGGCATCCAGTAAAATCCAGCACAACTGGTCCCTTGCAATCCACGGAACAAAAAGTCCCTTTTCGACCGCAGTACGAACCATTTCAATTCCCTTCTCTCGTTCATCCGAGATGAATGGTAACCACAACAAAAATTTCGCTTTTACACTCTTCCAATATTTAAAGCTACCAATTCCAAGATATGCATCATAAAGTAAACTATCTCGTTTTATTGCATTCTCTAATCGGTCCACTCCCTTTACTGCATCCTGATACGCGGCTAACCATTTTCCCTTTTTTGATTTTAAAAAACTTCGATATAGATAAGCACTACCCTCGTAAAATAAAACCCAGGCATCCGCGTTACCGGTACTTTTTAGAGAGTCCGAATACTGAATAGCCTTGCCCATCAGATTGTAAAACTGTTTCTCTGATGAATAATTTTCCGCATCCAACATTTGAGCCTGAAGAGTGGCACCTTTATAAAAATACCCGATTGGATGATTTGGATATTGATCAATTAACTCCTGATATAGTGAAATAGACGTTTCAAATTGATTTTTAATTGAAAGTTCAATAGCTGTTTGAATTTTAGTTCTTAGCGGTTCTTGTACTGGAGACAAACCAAAAAGATTGCCAGATAAAAGGATAAAAAGTAATGAAAATACAAAATATGTTTCAATTAAACGTGTATTGATATTACTCTTCAAATTATACTACCGGAATAATGCGCACAATATTTCAATTAGCTTGCAATTTGTTAGTATTGTAGTCTTTAATATTGTTGAAAACGAAATGCTCAACCCACTAACTGATCTTCCGAATCCATAATTTTGACTTCTCCGAATTCACTTAATTGATCTTTTAACTGCTTAGCATCTCCAACAACTACAACAATCATTTGCTCCTCATTAATAAATTGAATAGCAGCATTTCGAACTGCTTCACGGTCAACTTTATTAACAAATTTGATGTATTTATCCCAATAATTATCTGCTAAATTATACAATTGTTGCTGTAGTGCCAAAGCAGCAATGGAAGCAGGGGTCTCATTCTGCAAGGGAAATACGCCCATGATATATCGTTTGGCATTTGCTAATTCATCTTCCTCAACTAAATCAGTTTTTATTTTTTTGAATAGTTCAAAAAAACCTCTCAAAGCATCTGCCGTAACCTCGTTGCGTACTTCAGCATTGGCAAACCAACCACCGGCTTCCTTCAATGCCTGTACTGTGCTGTAAGCGCCATAAGTATAACCTTTCTCTTCCCTCAGATACATAAAAAGACGACCACTGCCACCGCCACCCAAAATTTTATTCATCACTAACATTTCTTCATATTTTGAATTATTTCGCGGAAACAACAAATTTCCTAATAATATATTTGATTGTTCGGAATCCGGACGATTCACCAAGTAAATCATCGGTTTTGAGGCAACATTGGGTTGTTCAAATTTTTCAGGCGCTGCGGGTCTGGTTTTCCATTCCCGGAAATATTTTTCGGTTAACTGCAATGCCTTACTTTCCGTAATATTACCAGCTAAAACAATGACCGCATTTTGAGGCAAAAAATATTTTTTGTGAAAATCTATTAAATCTGCTTGTATAATTTTCTGTAAAGACTGAACGGTTTTGTATTTACTATACGGATGAACATTAAACAGTGCCCTATTCATGCGGCGTTTAGCAAGAAAATTGGGCGAACTCTTTTCATTTTCTAAATTCGCAATTAATTTCATTCGTTCTTTTTCCAATTCAGCTTTCGGAAAGACAGGATTTAATATTATATCGCTCATTAATTCCAATCCAGTATTCAGATATTCGCTTAAAAATTCGCCATATGTAAAGAAAAAATCACGATTGACCATTGCATCCAATTCTCCACCAACCATATCCACTGCTTCCACAATATCGGAATAGGTTCTATTCTTTGTTCCTTTTTTAATTACAGCTTCAATCAATTCAGTGAGCCCAGCTTTTTCGGGCGGATCATTTTTAACACCAAAATTGAAACCAATTCTAATTGAGACTTTTGGTAATCCGGAACGGGAAATCATCAATAAGGTTAATCCATTGGGAAGTGTCCGGCGTTTGATTTCAGGAAAATTAAAATCAATCAAATTTTTATCAATGGGAGGAATATTTTTACCATTATTGCTCATATTGAAGTTAAACTTCCCGGAATTTATTGAATACATTGCCATAAATTAATCCTAGCTCAATTTTAAGATAAGCTTACTCATTCCAACTCTTACTTGGATTATGCGGTGTTATTTTTTGGATACACCTCTATCACCGCCCGATTATTTTTATCGAAATAGCGTTTTGCAACATTAAGGAGATCATCCGGTGTTAAGGAAAGATATCGTTCTGTTTCGTTCAGTAAGAGATCGGGATTACCGAATACCATAGCATACATGCAGAGCAAATCTGCCTTGGTTTGGACTCTTTCCTGCTTCGAGACAAACTCCGCTTTGATCTTATTCTTCGCTTTTTCTAATTCTGGTCGCGTTACCGGTTCTTCTGTTATTTTCCGAAACTCCTTTTCAATTTCAGCTTCAAGATCCCGAAGTTTACGACCGGGATGAACCTGGGAAAAATTGAAAAACAAACCGGGACCAAATTTGCCATCTCCACCCCCAAACGCGTGTAGCGCAAGTTGTTTTTCCTCTACTAAGTTCCGGTAAAAACGTGAGCTCTCCCCGTCGAATAAGATTTTTTCTAATAATTCAATGGCATAGAAATCCGGATGAGTTCGTTCCGGAACCACGTAGCTCATGAGATACGCAGGAAACGGTGCAAATGGATCTTCGTATGTGGTTCTTCTTTCTGCCGCATGTTTAGGTTCAGTTATATCCACCTCAGGAATTGGGGGACCGTCTGGAATATCTTCAAAGTATTGTCGTGTCAGCTTTAGGACATCCCTTGCCTCAATATCACCAACCACAGATAAAATAGCATTATTTGGTTTATAATAAGTTTCATGGAAATTGCGAACATCATCCAGGGTTGCCTGATCCAGATCTTCCATAGAACCAATAACTGAATGTTTATAAGCAAAGTTGGTATAAGAGATTTCTTCTTTCATTTCATACAGAATCCGCATATAGGGTTGATTGTCAATTCGCATGCGGCGTTCCTCTTTCACAGTATCACGCTGATTGTTAAAATTCTCCTCAGACAGATTCAGGGATCGCATACGATCCGCTTCCAACCAAAGGGCTAATTTCAATTGATTTGCCGGAACAACTTCAAAATAATTGGTTCTATCCTGAGTGGTTGATCCGTTTACAGTTCCACCAATATCATTGATCAATTTAATGTGTTGAGCTTTACCCACATTCTCCGATCCTTCAAACATCATATGTTCAAATAAATGGGCGAATCCACTCTTGCCGGGTTGTTCATTTCTTGATCCAACTTTATACCACACGTCAACTGCGACTACCGGTGTTGAATGATCTTTCATGACAACAAGCGTCAATCCATTCTTCAATTTAAATCCAACAATTTCTCCTTCGGGTGGTTCTTTATCTAATGTATCTTGATACGTAAACGTATTTTCCATTTCATCATCCCAAAATTTCAATTTTCTCAATCATTTGGTGTACCAATGAGTCGCATAAAATAAGTTTTGTTTGAGCTTTTTCAAATGCTTTTATGATTTTATAGTCTCTAATATTATGGGGGTAAGTAAGAAAGAATATGTTTGTCGATTTTACCGCAGAAAAAAGTCAGAATCTTAAAAATTTCTATTAACCGGATTTTAGAATATCTCAGGTGAGTCACGTATTAACGAACCACTGCCAATTTATCGATTTTCTCAACCGATTCCTCCCCATTATCCACCACAATTTTGTAAAGATATACACCATTTGCAATAATATCACCATCCCAATCCAATCCGTTCCAGTAAACACTTACAAAACTCTCACCGGCGGGAATTATTTCTCTGATTTCCTGAATTTTTCGACCTGTCACTGTATAAACACTGATAGTTACATCCGCACCATTGCTCGGTTTATTCAATTGAAACATAAATTCAGTATCGCTGCTAAATGGGTTGGGGTAATTAACTGCATTTACAATTTTTAACTCACTGTCTTCAGTTGCCCGAAAAGCAACCAATCTTTCGGAATAGTTATTCAAATTATCCCAGCAAGATATTTTCAATTGATGCGTGCCAGATGACAGCACCGGCAACGTATATTCTAATTTTCCACTCTGGTAACTATCCGTTTCATATACAAAAAAATCGGTTACATCTTTTTTCAAACCATCATCAATAGTCAAATCAATCCGATGTCCCACTTCCCCTGTTAAATTAATACCACTTTCGTCACTGATTTCCACATTCAATGTTGGTTGATTTCCCACAAAATCTCCATCAAAAAAGTTGGGTATCTCCTTAAAAGCAACGTTAATTTCCGGTCCGCTTTGGTCAGTTACCTGAGATTCGGTACCGGTAAACAACAGTGTATCTGCATACCCGATGGCATCCCCCCTGTTTTGACTCCAGGCGTATATGCTGATTCGCCCGGTTGGGGACTTTTTATATTTAATGGATTTAGGAACAATAAATCTGCCGCTAATTTTACCATTTTCCACACTCACCAAACCTTTGAACACGGTTCCACCACGATATTTATACCACAAATTGATACTTTCCGTATACAAACTGTCCACAGCATCACTTACATTGAGCACGGCATACCCATTAAAATCAGACAAAAAATTTCCATTTTGGTCTGTTATCTGAGCCTCCACGGTAACAGTGGACAGGGCTTTTAAAGTATCCGGTGTAATTGATTGAACATCCACCAAATATTCGGGATCCGCTAACTCAAGCGTCGGGTCACCGAAAAGGTGATACTTTTGGTAATTTCGGGAGCCGTGATTTTCCATCGCCAAGAAATAAGCATCACCCAGCAACCGGCTTGGTTGTTTCTCAGAACTGTTATGAAAAAGGTACCGATAAAAATTCTTCGCAAACTGAACATTACCAAAAACAAATACAGGCCGTGCAGCGGAAATGACTGCGATACCACCCCGCTGTTGGCGCCAAAGTAATTCTTCGCTCATGCAGGTCCGATCCGGATCATCGTACTTTCCCCAGGTACAAGTGGCAGCTACCCACAAGGGTAATCTGAACTCGTTGTGTAATTTAGGTAAATCGCGGGTTCTGTTCAAAACAGATTCATGGGCCCAGGTGTCCGGATCGCCATGTCCAAAATAATTTATAAGCAGAGAACCACGATTTATTTGGTTCACCAAATCTTCAGTCGCTTTTGGTTTCCATCGACCCAGTCCGCCCGGAATCTGCTCATAATCATGAAGGTATATTTTGGTTCGATTAAATTTTCTTGATATATAGTGCTTATTAACATCTTCGGTGGGATCCAAATGCCAGGACAGTTCATTATTCGAACCAGCGCCTCCAAACTCATCATCAGATACCAGCGTTACCCAGGTTTGCCAACCATTCATATCAGAATTAATTTTATAAGATTCTGAATATTTCGCTCCCTTTTCCCGGTAACTTTCAATTTGATCAATACTATTGAATGGCAACCGACCAATGGGTAACCAGGGATCCAAATCATTTAGATTTCCGGTATTTCCAAGTGCCACATAAAAATTATCAGTCTCCCGGCTATCCACTTCACCCTGATTATATATTTCAAAGGGGGGTATTTGATTGGGGATATCTTTCAATTCCAGGTTTCTATAATCGTAATGTCCATCACCAAAAAGCAAGACATATTGAAGTGTGTCGCTCCAATTATTGTACGCATATTTCAGAAAATCACGGATAGCGGTAACATCTCTTACCGATGAGGAAAATTCCAGGAAGATTTCACTCATTCGAACTCTCTCAGTTTCCAACCGATTATGAACTTGTGTTTCCCGCCAATCTTCTAAAAAGGTCGCCTCATCATAAAATTCATCAGGTGTCAAAATCAGAAATTCAGCCTTTCGAGCGGGATTTCGTAAATTGGGGTGATTTTCAATAGCTTCCAGATTTTCTACCGAGCGAATAATTTCCGATGAGAAAACTAAATATTCCCCAGCCTTTTTCTGTTGAGATTCATCCTGAAAGACAACCGTTTGACCGTTTTGAATAGGCTGAACTTGTTTAATATTATTAAAATTAGTTAAATCCCAAACCACATTTTGTCCATTGGGTAAATTGGTAATCTGAAATTCCACCGGCTCATTTTCATTGAGTAACTTTCGGAAATGTAGAAAATCATTTTCCGCCACAAACGGTCGCTTTAGGTAAATCTCAAAATAATCCAAATAAACTTCGCAACCGTCTAAATTTCCAGTATGATGAATTGTTAATTCATTATCACCGCTTTTGGCTCCAAACAACTGTTCAAATGAAGCATCTCGAGTTCCCCTATTGCTCCGATAGAGAGTGAAATCATTAAATAAAACTTCGCCATTCAAGACTGCTCTTAAACGATATTGATAGTTGGCATTGTCGCCATATAAACTTCCGGATCCACCTTTAAAACGAAAAGTATAATCCACCGGATCATTTTCTATATTCTGAGGTAACTGAAACTCTGCAGATTTTTTATCCTGTAATCCGGTTAGTTTCAACCAATACCAATCCG
>CAZVKP010000139.1:0-7893 GCA_964627635.1 uncultured Calditrichaceae bacterium
GAAGGGAAATCAAATACCATTTCGGACCCTGATAAAGTGGCGACCTGCATGAAACATTATTTGGGGTACAGTTTTCCATTATCCGGTAAGGATCGAACCCCTGCCTGGATCCCGAAACGGATGCTCAGGGAAATATTCCTTCCTCCTTTCCGGGAAGCGGTAAAAGCTGGCTCGCCCACTATAATGGTTAATTCATCCGAGATTAACGGGGTTCCGGTTCACTCCAGTTATCAAATTCTCACAGAACTCTTGAAAAATGAACTTGGCTTTGAGGGATTTGTGGTAACTGACTGGCGGGATATTAAAAATTTGTATGAACGGGAAAAGGTGGCAAAATCTCAAAAAGATGCAGTCCGCATGGCGGTTTTGGCGGGCAACGATATGAGTATGGTTCCGGATGATCTAAGCTTTTACAATCACTTGGTTGAATTGGTAAAAGAAGGTGCTGTTCCAATGTCCCGTGTGGATGATGCTGTTCGCCGCATTCTGAAAGTTAAATTTCAACTGGGACTTTTTGAAAATCCATATCCGAATAAAAAGTTAAAAGAAAAGTTTGGCAGCGAAGAATTCCGGCAAGCCAGTCTGCAGGCTGCCAGAGAATCCATGACTTTATTGAAAAATGATGGGGACTTGTTACCACTATCCAAATCGTCAAAAATTCTGGTAACAGGACCAACTTCAAATTTGCTGTCTGTACTAAATGGCGGTTGGACTTTCACCTGGCAGGGAGACGAAGAGGGGCTTTATCCGCAGGAAAAACTGACCATTCTGGAAGCTGTTCAGGAAAAAATAGGAAGCGAAAATGTTGTCTTTAAAGAAGGCTGCACTTATGACGAAGAAGTTGATTTACAAGCAGCAGTGGATGCAGCAAAAAATGTGGATGCTGTTATCCTGGCTTTAGGAGAAATGCCCTATTGTGAAACCCCCGGTAATATTGATGATTTGAATCTTCCTGAAGCACAAATTAAGTTAGCCAAGGCGCTTATTGCAAGCGGTACGCCAGTAGCGATGATACTGGTGGAAGGGCGCCCGCGACTCATTACCGATGTGGCAGAAAAAACAGATGCAATTTTAATGGCATATTTGCCCGGATTGGAAGGGGGTCCGGCAGTAGCCGATGTTTTATTTGGCGATTTCAATCCCTGTGGTAAATTACCCATTAGCTATCCCAGAGATCCGAATTCACTCTTGTGTTACGACCATAAATACAGTGATTCACACGCTCCCAACCAATATAACCCATTATTCCCTTTTGGACATGGTTTGAGCTATACCTCCTTTGAATTGAGCAATTTGCAATTAGATAATTCGGAGGTAGCACCGGGTCAAAAATTGAATATTTCGGTAAATATTAAAAATACCGGAAAGCGCGCAGGAAAGGAAATTGTTCATTTGTATTTGAGTGATTTGGTACGTTCAGTCACTCCGCCAGTGAAACAGCTAAAGCGTTTTAAAAATGTGATGCTTGAACCGGGAGAAAGGCGGAATGTAAAATTTAGTCTGACTTCAGATGACCTGGCATTTATCGGACGCAATAATCAAAAGGTGATTGAACCTGGTGAATTCAAAATAACCGTCGGTGAATTAAATGCAACATTTACCCTGCGGGAATCTGTTGAAGGGGCGATTCTCGGTAGCGAACAACATTAATTTTTATTATTTTTCGAGCCCTTAATTTGAGAATAATATTTGTTAAGATTCGAGCATTACTAAAAAATGAATGGCACATAATTGAAAATTTTTAAAATGAGGTAGAGAATGGAAGCGATAGGACTGACGTTTGTTGACTGGCTGATCATCGCCATCTATTTTGCATTTGTATTGGGAATTGGCGTTTACTTAAAAAAGTTTACGTTGAGTGATGAAGACTTTTTCCTTGCCGGGCGAAAGAACAGCTCCTGGGTTGCAGGACTCGCCTTTTTATCGGCGAATCTGGGTGCTCTTGAGTTACTGGGGATGACCGGTAATACCTTCAAATACGGGATGTATGTGGCTCATTTTTACTGGATCGGCGCTATCCCCGCCATGTTATTTTTGGCAATTTACATGATGCCGTTCTACTACAGCAGCCGCATTAAATCGGTGCCCGGTTATTTAAAACTGCGCTTCGATGAAAAAACCCGGGTATTGAATGCCATATCATTCGGCATCATGACCGTTCTGGTCTCCGGTATTAACCTGTATGCCATGGCACTGGTGCTGCATACCTTTTTAGGCTGGAACTGGGATGTAAGTATGTGGGCATCTGCTGCCACGGTAGCGGCATATGTAACCCTGAGTGGATTGATGTCGGCGATCTTCACCGAGATCATGCAATTTTTTCTGATCTGGTTTGGTCTCTTTTTAGTAACCGTGCTGGGAATTGTCGAAATCGGCAGTCTGGGAGAGATACTGAGCCGCATTCCCGACTCTTTTTCAACCTTGTGGTCCACATCTTCCGATCCAACAGAGAATGGTATGCTGGTCACCTGGGGCGGCATTGTGCTGGGACTGGGATTTGTGCTCTCATTCGGCTACTGGACCACCGACTTTTTAGTGGTGCAGCGGGCATTCTCGGCAAAGGATATGCGCTCGGCACGAATGACCCCGGTAATTGCATCCTTCTTTAAGATGGCACTCCCGTTTATCGTGGTGCTGGGTGGACTAATTGCCCTGGTATTGTCGAAAGATCCCAACAGCGGATTTTCACTGCTGCAGGATGGGGGAAAAATTAACTACGACTCGGCACTGCCCATGCTGATTGCCCGCTATTATCCCACCGGCTTGGTGGGATTGGGGGTCACTGCACTGCTCGCCGGATTCATGGCTGGTCAGGCAGGAAACATCAGTGCTTTTAATACGGTATGGACTTATGACATCTATCAATCGGTGATCAACAAAAAAGCGTCTTCCAAACATCTGCTGTGGATGGGACGGGTGGCAACCATTGGCGGTATTTTGATCAGTGTTCTTACTGCCTACTGGGCAAAGAGCATGCCCACCATTATGGATTACATGCAAGCCATATTTTCCTGGGTGAATGCGCCACTATTTGCCACTATGCTGTTGGGAATGTTCGTGAAGTGGATTTCACCCAACGGCGCGTTTTGGGGACTACTGGCCGGTATGGGTTCATCATTTACATTGTGGTTAGCGGTGAGATTTGACTGGCTCAGCGAAAGCTATATTACCATGTCCGAGGTTGCCAGTGACATGGCTGCCAATTTTTGGAGAGCCTGGTGGGCCTGGTTAATATGCTTTGGTGTGACTATAATTGTGAGTGTGTTTACGAAGAAGAAGCCGGAGGAGGAACTGGTGGGTCTGGTAAAAGGGTTAACAAAAGAGACAGTAAAGGCCCATGTACCGCTAATGAAGAAACCGGAATTCTGGGCGGTGCTGTCATTGATTATTTTGATCATTTTGAATGTTTATTTCTGGTAACAGAGAAAAGGAAGGAATGATGGAAAAAGAACCGAAAAAAATGAAACCGATCTGGTATTTTGTAGGGTGGATGCTATTAGTGATCGGCGGTATAATCATGTTAACGGGAATATATTACTTCATATCACCGGCAAAAACTCAAACGGTGTTGTATGAACTTCATCCCAATATCTGGTGGGGTGGCATTATGGTGCTTGTGGGATTGTTGTTCTTTCTGGTGAGCCGAAAAACCACTGTCGGTTGATTCTTCAAAAATACGAGCAGTGCGACAATCAGCCTTGATTGTAGCTACCTCGCCCCGACAAGAATGGACTCATGTTGAACGGTTAGTGCGACAACCATCCCTGGTTGTCGCTTAAATCCACCGCCCCGCACCAGAACAAATTGTGCAAATTAGATCCTTTGGTGATGGTAATAAAACCTGTAGTAACCGGATTGCCGACAAGAAGGGATTCTTGTCGGACCTGTGTCGTGCGACAATCATCCTTGATTGTCGCTGACTCTGACCATCGCCCTCAAAATGAGACTATAATATTTTTCAACAATTGCAACATTTCTCTCTTTGATCTGTCTGATATAATGAGACTAAACAAATAAGGAGAAAACCATGAATAATCCGGAAATTATCATTGTTCCAGTTCTGTTTCTGTCAATTGTTGCCATTATCAAAATTATCTCAGACAACCGTCTCAGACGAATCATGATCGAAAAAGGAAAACTGGATGAAAGCTTAAAATATTTTCCTCAAGTAGGTACAGCAACATCACCTTTCAGTTCAGTAAAATGGGGATTGGTATTGATTGGACTGGGCTTAGCGTTGTTACTCGGACAATTATTCCCCTATCGGATTTCCGACACCATGACTGTCGGTTTCATGTTCCTTTTTGCCGGGATCGGATTCTTGATTTATTATTTTCTGGTTAAGAACAAAATTTCTTCGAAAGCTAATGAATAGCATCAGAATGAATACCATACAATACCATACGGTAAATCAATAATGTCTTTTTCCAACCGTGAAAATAGCAGCAACCACTCCAGTGATATTGTTTGATTGTGCGACATGCATCCCTGCTTGCCGCACTCGCTTTTAATGATTTTTTTAAAAAGAGCCAAATTTATTCCTCCCAATCCATTTTTAATTTGTTCAATTCAAATGAATTTGTTATCATATCTATAGAGAGTTGTGGTATAGATGTTTAAGATTATGGATGCATGATGCGTGATACGTGATTGGTGACTAATTTTGCTCGATCCAGGTATTAGTGTTGTGTTAATCAATAATAGTAATATTAGTAAAAGAAACACCGGAGGAGGCGTTATGAGCAAGACAAATTCGGAGAAAATTGTGCGTGAATTGCTCGAGACTGCGGGCATTACCGTGAACGGAAATCAGCCGTATGACATCCTGGTGCATAATCCCAAATTCTATCAGCGGGTATTGAGTGAGCAGGTGCTGGGGCTGGGAGAATCTTACATGGATGGCTGGTGGGATTGTGAAGCATTGGATCAGTTTATCGACAGGGTGGTGCGTGCGAATCTGGAAAGTAAAGTGAAGGGTAACCGGAAGTACACCTGGCACGTTCTGAAATCTAAAATGTTTAATTTGCAGAAAAGCAGTCGTGCCGGTCAGGTAGCGGAATCCCATTACGACATCGGAAACGATCTTTATCAAGCCATGCTGGATAAACGGTTGAACTACACCTGCGCTTACTGGAAAAATGCTGATAATCTGGATGACGCCCAGGAAGCCAAACTTGATTTGGTGTGCAAGAAAATCGAACTGGAACCGGGAATGACCGTGCTGGAGTTAGGCTGCGGTTTTGGTTCATTTGCCAAATATGCGGCTGAAAAATATAGCGCGCATGTGACCGGTATTAATTTGTCTAAACAACAGGTGAATTTGGGGCGGGAATTGTGCAAAGGATTACCGGTGGAGCTGATACTGGATGATTACCGCAATGCCAGCGGCACCTATGACCGGGTGATCTCCATCGGTGTGATGGAGCATGTGGGTTACAAAAATTACAAAACCTATATGGATGTGGTAGATCGCTGCATGAAAAAAGATGGCATTGCTTTCATTCACACCATCGGAAGTAATGTGAGTAAAACCGCCAGTAATCCCTGGACAACCAAATACATTTTTCCGAATGGAGTGCTGCCATCCATTGCGCAGATCAGCAGGGCGATGGAGGGGTATTTTATCATTGAGGATCTGCACAATTTTGGTCCCGATTATGACAAAACGCTGCTTGCCTGGCATCAAAATTTTGAAAATGCCTGGGATGAGTTAAAAGATAAGTATGGTGAGCGATTTTACCGGATGTGGCGATTTTATTTGTTAAGCTCTGCCGGTGGATTCAGAGCACGCGGCACTCAATTGTGGCATTTTGTGATGACCCGTCCGGGCAGAGAACAACCGAATTGTCGTATCAGTTGAGCCGGAGCAAATCATGATAGAATCTGAAGTTATTATTGTGGGTGGGGGTCCTGCCGGATCCACCTGTGCCAGGAAATTGAAACAAAAGGGCGTTGAGACCCTCATTTTGGATAAGCAGGATTTTCCCCGTTTTAAACCGTGCGCGGGATGGATTACCCCGCAGGTGTTTAAAGATTTGCAAGTGGAAGTAAATGATTATCCCTATGGTTTAAAAGGTTATAATAAACTTCATATCCGGCTTCGGGGAAAACGGTTGTTCATACCTACCCGCCAATATGCCATCAGGCGTTATGAATTTGATCAGTGGCTGTTGGAGAGAAGCGGTGTGGAAGTCCATCAACACACCGTAAAAAATATCAAACAGGAAAACGGTTTTTATATAATTGACGATAGTTACCGCTGCAAGTATCTTGTTGGAGCAGGTGGCACCAATTGTCCGGTGTATCACACTTTTCTCAAAGAAAAATATCCCAGAGATCCGCAAAAGCAAATATCTACTATAGAGGAAGAATTTCAATACAACTATGAAAACGACAATTGCTATTTATGGTTTTATGACAATGATTTGCCCGGCTATAGCTGGTATTTTCCCAAAGCGGATGGATATGTGAATGTGGGCATCGGTGGCAAATCCAAGACTTTGAAATCGAGAGGGGAAACCATAAAAAAGCATTGGGATGCGTATATTGAGAAATTGGAAAAAAGATCTTTAATTAAAGGTTATTCTTTTAAGCCTATTGGATACACCTATTACCTGAAGCAAGATTTCCAAAACCACAGAATCGGCAATGCTTTCATTTTGGGCGATGCTGCCGGACTGGCAACCATCGACATGGGGGAGGGGATTGGTCCTGCCGTACGGAGCGGTATTCTGGCAGCGAAGTCGATTACGGAAGGGGTAGAATACTCATTTAAATCAATCTCCAAATTCAGTTTGTTTCAGATGCTTTTTCCGTGGTGGTACCGAAGATCGCGATGAGATTCAAAATATAAATTTCATTTAGTGATACAATAAAGGAGCAATCATGGCAGAATCGAAAGTTGTGACTATTAAGAACAAAACATTAATTTGCCATCACTGCGAGAATAATACTTTTCATGAAGTAAAAGTCTCCCTGAATAAAAAGTGGTTCTCGGCATTCGATTTGGAATTGTTCAACACCAAAGGAAAGGCTTATATTTGTTCCAATTGTGGATTTAAGCATGAGTTTTATGGGGAGTAAGTTTATGATTTTATATCAAGTAAAAAGAGGGCAATATGGATATCCGCCCTCTTTTTAAAAATAGTAAATTATAAGTGAAGACAACTTCATCAATAACATTTTTTTCACCTGATGGAAATCATCTGCCTGAATGAGGTAAATATAAATTCCACTTGCCAGGCGGTTGGCATCAAAGCGAGCCTCATGATAACCGGCAGGTTTATGGTCTTCGACCAACACCGCCACCCGCTGTCCGATTACATTGTAGACCTCTATCTTTACATCTCCCGCCTGCGGTAACCCATACCTTATGGTTGTCACCGGATTAAACGGATTGGGATAGTTCTGCTGGAGAACAAAATGGGTAGGAATTTCATTGACCCAATTTGCAATGCTGGTCGGGTCTTCTACCAATTTCACTGCAATTGAATCCGATACACTTGCCAAACTGTCGTCTGTCACCGATACATATAGCTTAACCACACCCACATAACCAGGGGCAGACAATGTTATCACCGTCGTCTCACTATCAAATTCATGGGTTAACGTATCATCACTGACCCCAAACGCCCACACAAAACTGCTGTCCGGCGAATCTATATCATCGACGTAATTATTCATGGTCAATGAACCAGACCCAGTGTTCATGAACTCTACGGTATCCGGCAGGTTAACAAAAACCGGGGCATCATTTACCGGGGTGACCTCTATCACAAACTGAGCTGAATCGGAGAATTCTCCATCCGATACCTCTAATCCCAAGGTATCGCTTCCATACCAATCTTTTGGAGACTTGAATACATATCCGAAGCTTTTTATATCAGCACTCAC
>CAZVKP010000140.1:0-7872 GCA_964627635.1 uncultured Calditrichaceae bacterium
GATAACAACCAAGGGAAGGTTCTTCAAGACACCACCTATCGTATTGGCCAGGAGTGGCAATGGTGGCCGCAGGCAAAAAAACTTTCCGACAACCGCCTGAAACCATTGGAAAAAAGAACTTATTCCTTTTCATTCTATATTCCGAAAAATATCCCTGAGGTGGTTTTCAGGGTTGAAGTAAAGAATCACCGCATGACGAAAGAAAATGCAAAAGCAATGAGGTTATATGGCCGGTACCCTTTGAGCGCTACAGTTTTTGAAAAGACAATTTCTTTGACAGAATGAAACTATACTACAAATGGTTAAAGACTTAACTTCCTCTCGCAAAGCCCCCGCAGTGGCGGGGTGAGATAAAAGGTTAAGTTTATGACCGTTCAAAGTATAACAGAACACAGGAAACGCCGCGGAACCTTTCAGACAATGAACCGTTAACTCCATCAAAATTAGATTGGATTTGAATAACATGGGTGTATTTCAAAAAATAATAAACAGCATTTTAATTGTTGCCACGCTACAGTTCTTTGCCCCTTTAGTCAATGCGTCTTTTTCGGAAAGATGCTGCGAATCTCAACAAATGCAGTGTTGCCAGGGCGAATTTCCCGGCCGCGCGGTGTGCTGTATAGAAAAATCCGATCTGCCTTTGGATGATTCTGCCCCGGTCAAGGGTGTAAACATCAAAATCCCCAACATTTTACAGGGCAATCTTACTTGCCTTCAATCATGGACACTCAATTTTTCCCTCCCCCTTTTTGAAAATTTAGAGCCTCATTCTTTCTTAAAATACAACTCCGTAGACAACCAACTCTACAAACGACTTTCCGTATATTTAATTTGATCCACGCCACGGGAGCATAAATCCTCCCTCATCAATCAAATTCTTCATTATGAGCACCTCAGCTAAAATCGGTGTTCGTTTTTGCGAATGATACGAATTGTTCTAATTGTAAACTAAACAGAAAGGCGTGGTATGTTAAAACTCATAACCTCTGTTTTTACCTGTATATTTTTACTGGCCAGTTCCTGCCTGGCGCAAATTCAAATCAATACGATGAATAGTAGAGAATCCAGGATAGTATTGAATACCCTTATTCAAGAAGCGATCCAAAATAACCCCCAGATCCAATCGGCTGAACAGCAGTGGCGGGCTTTGCAACAACGGATACCACAAGCCTCTTCATTAGAAGATCCGGTGTTTAGCTACACTCGCTGGGGTTCCAGCGTGGAAACGAGAGTGGGACCCCAGGAAAATGTGTTTAGCCTGTCGCAGCGGTTTCCGTTTTTCGGAAAGCTGAGTTTGAGAGAAAATATGGCGAATCAGGATGTGATTGCAGCAGAACAAAGGTATCATGCTACAGTGCGGGATGTGATTTACAAGCTCAAGGTAGTCTATTATGATCTTTATCGTATAGATCAGTCACTTCTGATTCTGAAAGAATACCACCAGCTTTTACAGGATTTTCAGCGAGTTGCAGAGAGAAAATATACCACCGGGACCGGCAATCAGGCCAACGTGCTGAAGGCGCAGGTAGAGATTTCTTCAATCGAAGAGCGGCGGCTCCATTTTGACAAAATGAGAGAAGGCGCTGTGGCCCGCCTTAATGCACTCCTGGCCCGGAACCAGGATAGGCCGGTTGCTGTGGTAGCCGTGCTTGACACTACCCGGATTGAAATGAGTGAATCAGAGCTGATTCAAAGGGCAGTTGAGGAACGCGAGGAATTGAACTCCGCCAGGGCTGAGATACGGAAATCCGAATATGGCGTCAGCCTGGCCAAACGCAATTACTGGCCGGACTTCAAATTGAGCTTCAGCTACATCACTATTCCCGGCGGCAAAACTTTTGCGCCTGATAATGGACAAGACGCCTGGTCGATCAAGGCGGGCATCAACCTGCCCCTTTGGTTGGGGCGGCGAAAAGCCGCGGTTGACGAAGCCGAGGCGACGTTTATTTCCAATCGCAAGAATTATGAAAATATACAAAATGAGGTGGAGGCGGAAATCAAAGATTTATACGCCCGTTTACAAACGGCTGAGCGCACGGTAAATCTTTACGCTCAGCAGCTCATTCCCGATGCCGAACGCACTCTGCAGTCTGTGCTCGCCGCTTATCAAACCGGGACCCTGGATTTTCTGAGCTTGCTGGATAGCCAACGCATGCTGCTGAACTTTCGATTAGCCTATGTAAAGGAATTGGCTAACTACCGGCAGCAAATTGCCGCACTAAAGAGAGCGGTGGGCAGCGAAAACTAACATCGTATTTAATCAAAGGAGTCAAAAAGATGAGAATACAAATTTCAACAACGTCGAGTTTCCGGTTGGGACTATGTGGGGTAATTTTAATTACGGTTCTATTACAAGCTTGTACGAACGACCAGGAAATTGCTAAAAAAGCGAGGGATTCAGAGCAGGTTTTAAAAGAAACAACGCAAGTTGATTTGCAATCCGGTCATGAAGACCACGATCACGAAACCGAAATCGATTACTACACATGCACCATGCACCCCTCTGTCGAGGAGAAAGAGCCAGGAACGTGCCCAATTTGCGCCATGGATTTAGTACCTGTTCATAAGGAAGGCAGCGCGCCACAAGCCGAGAGCGTGGACAAGTCACGACCTGCCTCAGGACGTACCGTGAATATCCCGTTGTATCAACAACAGCTCATCGGCGTACAGCGGGATACGGTGAAACTGAGGCCGGTCGTCAAGACCATTCGCACAGTGGGGCATGTAGCACATAATGAAAGAAAAATCGCCACTGTAAATCTAAAATTTTCCGGCTGGATCGAAAAAATGCACGTGGATTATACCGGCCAGTTTGTGAAGAAAGGGCAGCCGCTTTTTGATATTTACAGCCCGGAGCTGGTTTCAACTCAGGAAGAATACTTGCAAGTTTTACGGAAAACCGCCCAACCCGCCTCCCTGGCCAGTCTGGAAAGAAAATCCTCCGGGAATGATGAGAGCCGTCAGAACAGCCTGTTAAAAGCAGCGCGCGAGCGGCTGCGGCTCTGGGGAATTTCGGAAAAACAAATTCGCCAAATCGAAGCCGCTGGTATTCCTCAACTAAGCCTGACATTCTACTCGCCAATCACGGGCTATGTAATAGACAAGAATGCGCTTGAAGGACGGCGAGTCCAACAGGGCGCCGATCTCTATATCATTACCGACCTTTCTTCGGTATGGGTACACGCGGACATTTATGAATATGAGCTGCCGCTTATTGAAGTCGGGCAGAGCGCTAAAATCAGCCTGTCCTATGACAATGGGACAAGTTATACCGGCAAAGTTGAATATATTTACCCGACCCTTGAGCCCCAAACGCGCACAGCCAAATTACGCCTGGTCTTCCCCAATCCGGAATTGAAGCTAAAGCCGGATATGTATGCCAATGTTGAAATTAAAGTGGAGCAGGGGGAGCAACTGATTATCTCTGAAACGGCAGTTTTGAATACCGGCACCCGGCAACTGGTGTTTGTGGACCGGGGCAACGGCCGCTTTGAGCCCCGGGAAATTAAACCGGGAAGAAAGATGGATCGGCACTATGTGGTTCTGGATGGGCTAAAGGAAGGTGAGGTGATCGTGAAATCGGGAAATTTTTTGATCGATGCCGAAGCGCATGTTCAGGGCGTGCTGCAAACCATGGAGGATTGAGTGGAGAACCTTTCTTTATGTCATAACAAAACAAATCAGGGGAAAAATACCAGTTTAACTAACAGCCCGAGAACCACTGCAAAAAAGGAGTTGAAATGATTAATAAACTCATCGAAACCAGTGCAAAGAATAAACTGATGGTGTTTTTAGTGGTGGCAATTGCCGCCG
The DNA here is from genome assembly GCA_964627635.1 of uncultured Calditrichaceae bacterium. Taxonomy (GTDB): domain Bacteria; phylum Calditrichota; class Calditrichia; order RBG-13-44-9; family RBG-13-44-9; genus CAZVKP01. The sequence goes on from CAZVKP010000140.1 coordinate 3,814, forward strand.
GATGGGGCATCTGGGCGCTTTTGAATACGCCCTTGGATGCGATCCCGGATTTATCAGACGTGCAGGTTATCGTGTTTACCGAATGGCCCGGTCGCAGCCCGGATATCATTGAAGATCAAATTACCTATCCCATTGTCACCAGCCTGCTGGCGGCGCCCAAAATAAAATTTGTCCGCGGTCAGTCCTTTTTCGGGCTCTCTTTTGTATATGCCATTTTTGAAGACGACACAGATATGTACTGGGCGCGCAGCCGGGTGTTGGAATATATGAACGAAATCGAGGCGCAGCTCCCGGAGGGGGTAACTCCTACCCTGGGCCCGGATGCCACCGGTGTCGGCTGGGTTTTCGAGTACGCGCTGGTGGACACTACCGGGCGCTGGAATCTCGCCGATCTGCGCTCCTTTCAGGACTGGAATTTAAAATACTGGCTGGAATCGGTGCCGGGAGTGGCGGAGGTGGCATCGGTTGGCGGCTTTGTCAAACAGTATCAAATTGATGTGGACCCCAACAAACTACTGGCCTACAATATTCCCATGAAACGGGTGATTCAGGCAGTGCAGGAAAGCAACAATGATGTGGGCGGAAGGGTGATCGAAATGGCTTCCACCGAATTTATGCTGCGCGGACGGGGATACATCCAATCTCTGGAAGACATTGAAAATACGGCATTAGGAAGCGATGACAACGGCACCCCGGTGTATATTCGTAATGTTGCCAATGTGCACTTGGGACCGGAGATGCGGCGGGGCATTGCCGAGTTGGACGGCAAAGGCGAGGTGGTTGGCGGCATCGTGGTGATGCGCTACGGCGAAAACGCCATGAAGGTTATCGAGCGGGTGAAGAAAAAAATCGAAGGGATAAAACTTTCGCTTCCACCAGGGATGGAGATTGTAACAACCTATGACCGTTCCGATCTCATTGATCGCGCCATCGATACCCTTACCGAAAAACTGATCGAAGAAACCATCATTGTCAGTCTGGTCTGCCTGTTGTTCCTGTTTCATTTTCGCAGCGCACTGGTTGCCATTTTAATCCTGCCGATTGCAATCCTGTTTTCTTTTATTCCGATGTATTACATGGGTTTGACCTCAAATATCATGTCTCTGGGTGGCATTGCCATCGCTATCGGCGCCATGGTAGATGCGGCAATTGTTATGATCGAGAACGCTCACAAACGGTTGGAACATGCCCGGGCTAGCGGAGAGGCATTAACCACCGGAGCGCATTTTAATATTATTGTGCAGGCCGCTAAAGAAGTCGGTAAGCCGCTATTTTTCTCGCTGCTCATTATCACCGTCTCGTTCATCCCGGTATTTACGCTGGAAGCGCAGGAAGGGCGATTATTCAAGCCGCTGGCTTATACCAAAACCTTTGCCATGTTTTTCGCCTCGTTTCTGTCGGTCACCCTGGTAGTCGTGTTAATGGTGCTGATGATTCGCGGCAAAATTACGCCGGAAAGTAAGAACCCCGTTAATCGATTTCTTATTAAAATTTATCATCCCCTGGTCAGATTTGTGCTGCGATTCAAGAAATCCACTATTCTTATTGCCGCTATTCTCCTGGTAGCGACCATTCCTGTTTTCAACCAGTTGGGTACGGAGTTCATGCCGCCGCTAAATGAAGGGTCAATTCTCTACATGCCGACCTCAATTCCGGGAATGCCGGCCTCGGAAGCCAAAAAGATCTTGCACACACAAGATAAAATCCTGGCCGGTTTTCCGGAAGTGGAACGGGTGTTTGGCAAAATCGGTCGTGCCCGCAGCGCCACCGACCCCGCTCCGCTGAGTATGGTAGAAACCACCATTACCCTGAAGCCGAAAGATCAGTGGCGACCAGGCATGACCTGGGATAAGTTGATTAGGGAAATGGACAAAAAGTTGAAATTTCCCGGCATGGCTAATATTTGGTGGATGCCTATTCAGACCCGTACCGAGATGCTTACCACCGGCATCCGGAGCAATTTGGGCATCAAAATTTTCGGAGCGGATTTGCGGGAGATCGAACGCATCGCCGTCGATATTGAACAAACACTGCAGGATTTCCCCGGCACCCGCAGCGCCTTTGCCGAACGGACCACCGGCGGATATTTTGTCGATTTTAAAATCAACCGGAGGGAGGCCGCCCGATATGGATTGCGTGTTGGCGATGTGCAAAACATTATCCAAACTGCTATTGGCGGCATGAATATCACCCAAACCGTTGAAGGGAAAGAACGCTATCCGGTGAATGTCCGCTACCCAAGAGAGTTACGTGACGATTTAGATAAACTCAAACGTGTATTAGTGCCAACGCCCAAAGGCGCTCAGGTGCCGATTACACAACTTGCAGATATTTTTCCGACCACCGGGCCGCCGATGATCCGCAATGAGGACGGTTCCAAAGTGGGCTTTGTATTTGTGGATGTGGCAGAAAAAGATTACGGGAAATATGTGGAGGAAGCCCGGAAATATATCTATGAAAATGTCGATATCCCGCCCGGTTACACCCTGGCCTGGGCCGGTCAATATAAATACCTGCAACGCTTGCGGGAAAAACTAAAGCTCGTCGTGCCGGTGACCCTGCTTATTATCTTTATGCTGCTTTATTTCAATTTTAAATCGGTTCCGAAAACGCTGATTGTACTTCTTTCGGTGCCCTTTTCCCTGGTGGGCGCCTTTTGGTTGTTATGGATTTTGGGTTATAACACCAGTGTAGCGGTTTGGGTGGGCATTATTGCCCTGGCCGGGGTGGCGGCGGAAACCGGTGTGGTCATGATTGTATACCTTGATGAATTCTATGATCGTTACAAATCTGAGGGAAGAATGCAGAAAATTGGATCCTTATATGAAGCTGTCATCAAAGGAGCGGTGCAACGGGTTCGTCCTAAAATGATGACAGTAACCGCAATTATGGCGGGTCTGCTGCCCATCATGTGGTCCACCGGTACCGGCGCCGACGTCATGAAACGCATCGCCGCGCCGATGGTGGGTGGTATGATTACCTCAACAATTTTGACCCTTGCCGTCATCCCGGCAATTTACACGCTCTGGCGAGAATGGGTGTTCAAGAGACAATAAACTGCAGGTCGCATATAGGCGGTTGATTTTTATAAGCACCGGGTGCAGGTCTTCAGTCCCAGCAGTGAGCTTCAGCGAAAATGGGAATATCGTGTTGGAAACAAAATTTTTGGTATAATGTTCTCAGGGAAAAATTGGATTGAATACTACTTATGAAATCTGCATTAAGAAAACTATTCGCTAATCACAGACAACGGATCAGTTTACGTTTAAAGGCTATATTATTCGTTGCAGCACTGCAAATTATTTTGTTCCTGTTCTTAGCTTATTTATTAATTGGCAATTTCCATGAATTGACAGAGCAAATGTTTCAGGAACGTAATGAACGTTCCTATAACGCACTGAGCCTGGCGTTAACGATGGTAAAAGCAGAGCAAAATGTAAGACTATTTTTAATGGCGGATGCGGTCTTTTGCGCATTGCAAAACCAGAAAACACCCAGCGGTTACTACAATATTGCCCTCATGATGAAGAGTCTCTTGAAAAGGGGAGCGCTGGTTTTAATGGGACTGCTTTCTTACGTGCATTTCGGTCTGCAGCCCGTTATCGAACGGCAAATTGCCGAAATTAACCCGGAGGCGCCGCCGGAGAATTTCAGCGCGCAGTTAAAGCCGCTTCGGGTCCGGCGAAAACGGCTGGCTACATCATGTTTGTTCATTGTCCTGACCACCATCATTTTAGGGGTGCAGGTTTACGCAAGATTCTCTCCCCTGCTGACGATCAGTTTAATTTTGCTGGCGGCGCTGTTTTCCTGGCGGGCGAATAAGACACTTGTACGGTTTGGTTGGGTATAGTTTCAAAAATTAGCTTTACCAAACCTTCTTTGTTTTCTCCCACTCCCTAATCCGTCCCGCCATTGCGGGACGGAACCAAAAAGTCAAAGCGATTTAGGCCTGTCTGCCTTTGCCGCCAAGCAGGCAAAACAATTAATATGAATTGTCTTGGCAAGGCAAAATAATTTAACAGCAAAATGATTGGCAAGGAATATTATTCCAATGCTCTG
>CAZVKP010000141.1:0-7584 GCA_964627635.1 uncultured Calditrichaceae bacterium
CGTTTACTGGAATCCCGCGGGTCTCACTCGAATTAAACCCAACGGAGCTGTTGGTTTTGTGCACACCAATTGGTTGGCAGATACGAATTTTGACTTCGCCACTGCAATAATTCGGGCAGGAAATGTCGGTATGCTGGGACTCAGTTTTACTTCGCTCTCTATGCCGGACATGAAAGTTCGCGATGAATTTGAACCTGAGGGCACCGGCGAGTTTTTCAGCGCGATGGATATGGCGTTAGGGATTAGTTTTGCCCGCAGTCTCACCGATCGTTTTAGTTTGGGATTCAGTGGAAAATATATTCGCCAACAAATCTGGCATATGACCGCTTCAACCATTGCGTTTGATGTCGGGATTTTGTTTCAAACTGATTTCGACTGGCTGATGTTGGGAATGAGTATATCCAATTTTGGTCCCAAACTTCAGTATACTGGAAAAGATGTATTTGTGAATTATGATTTTACCCCGGATCAGTTTGGTGATGATGAAAACATTTTTGCCAATCTCCAAACTGATAAATGGGATTTACCGCTATTGTTTCGATTTGGATTGGCGTTTGAAGTTCTGCGTCAAGATATGAATCAAGTTACCGCCAGTATCGAAGCCAGGCATCCTAACGACAATACCGAAAGTATTAGCTTTGGCTTAGAATATGGCTTTCGGGAACGATTTTTTCTGAGAGGTGGGTATCAGGCTTTATTTGAAGATGAAGCTGAGAAAGGTTTAACGTTGGGAGCCGGTTTTGTTTATTACCTATCAACAACCCTTCCTTTTTACCTTGATTATGCTTATGCAGATTGGGGCCGTTTAACAAATGTACATCGATTCTCTTTAGAATTACAATTTTAGATTTGAGAGATAGGAATTTTTTGGGAATGCAAAGGAAATTTGAAACGAAGTACGGATATTTTACTGAAGATGGTAAAGAATATGTTATTACCGATTATAGGACACCCCGCCCCTGGGTAAATGTTATTTCAAATGGGGATTATGGATTAGTTATATCTCAGGTAAATGGCGGGTTTAGCTGGAAAACCCATGCCAATCTGAATCGTTTGACCAGATGGCAACAGGATTTGCTTCAAGATAATTGGGGGAAATTTATTTATCTGAGAGATGAAAAGAATGGTACATACTGGAGTCCCACTGTTCAGCCGGTCTTAAATGAACTCGATGAATATGCTTGTCACCATGGGATCGGCTATACCATTTTTCACTCTAAAAAGAATAATATCGAAACAGAATTTAAAATTTTTATCCCATTTGATGATAATTTGGAAATTTGGACACTGAAACTAAAAAATTTAGGTGACACGGAACGTATCATTGGTGTTTATACATATTTGGAATGGGCATTAGGTGTGTCGCCAGACAATCATCGTGAGTTTCACAAAACATTTTTGGAAACCGAATTTGATGAAGAGAATCAAGTTTTACTTGCTAAAAAACGGCTTTGGGAAATCCCTTCACAACACGGACACTGGAATGTAAATTGGAAAGGCGTTGCTTATTTTGCAAGCGATCGTGGTGTGGATGGATATGAAGGAGATAAAGAACAGTTTTTAGGAAGATTCAATACACTCCAAAATCCTGGGGCATTGAATACCGGAAAACTTTCTGGGACGACCGGGAAATGGGGAGATGCCATCGCTAGCCTGAAACGTTCTGTTCAGCTTCAAGCGCATGAAGAAAAAGAATTACACTTTTTCCTGGGAGTCCAGGAGGAAGAATCCAGTATCTTTCCAATTATAGACAAATATAGAGATCAAAGTAATGTTAAAAAAGCATTTTCCAAAGTTCAGGAGAAGTGGAATGCTATTCTTGAAACCACAACCGTGCATACACCTGATGATGCATTAAATATAATGACTAATACCTGGTTGAAGTATCAAGCCATATCGGGTCGTCTGTGGGCGCGGGCTGCTTATTACCAACAAAGTGGTGCGTACGGTTATCGGGATCAACTCCAGGATAGTCAAATTTTTTTGTATAGTAATCCACAGTTTACGAAGACTCAAATTTCGTTACATGCCAAACATCAATTTAAAGATGGAAAAGTCTTGCACTGGTGGCATCCCATTACTGAACAAGGTTTGGATGGAAAAATGAGTGATGACCTTCTGTGGCTGCCGTTTATCACCATTCAATATTTAAAAGAGACTGCTGATTGGGATATTCTGAAAGAAAAAGAAAGATATTACGATGCAGATATGTCAGACTCAATTTTAAAGCATTGTTTGAAGGCTATAGAAAAAACCTTAAGCCAGTTTAGTAAAAGGGGATTACCGCTTATTTTAACGGGAGATTGGAACGACGGTTTAAGTGCAGTGGGTTTAGAAGGACAGGGTGAATCCATCTGGCTCGCTCATTTTTTGTATTATATTCTCCAGGAATTTCAGGTAATTTTGAATAAAACGGAAAATAAGGAGACAGCAGCCGTATACGAACGAAAGGCAGGTGAATTAAGAACAGCGATTAATGAAATTGGGTGGGATGGCAAATGGTTCTGGCGGGCTTCAAAGGACAATGGTCAACTGATTGGAAGCAGTGAAAATGAACATGGAAAAATTTATCTAAATGCTCAAATCTGGGCAGCTATATCCGGAAGCACTACTCATCAGCGCCAGGAGATTGCCCTTCAATCAGTCGAGCAGCATTTGGAAGGCGAAAACGGACCACTGTTACTGTATCCGGCGTATCAAATTCCTGATCCCTTAATTGGTTATCTCTCCAGATATGCACCGGGATTGCGGGAAAACGGGGGAGTTTACACACATGCCGCAACCTGGAGTATATGGGCTGCCTGTTTACTTTCCCAAAATGATTTTGCTTACCGGATTTATAAAAAGCTTTCTCCTATTTATAACGGTATGAAACCCGATAAATATTTCGCAGAACCGTATGTAACTCCAGGTAATATAGATGGACCGGATTCTCCGCATTACGGACGGGGCGGCTGGACCTGGTACACTGGCTCGGCAGCCTGGTTATTCAGGGTAACTATGGATTATTTGATTGGTATTCGTGCTGATTATGAAGGCTTGCGAATACAACCTTGTTTTCCATTGACGTGGAAATCCCTTCAAGTAAAAAGATACTTTCGAGGTATAAATTATAAAATTGATATTATTAATGAAGCTACAGACCGGATGGAAAATCTGAAAATTACAGTTGATGGCAATCCAATTAACGGCAATCTAATTCCGGTTGCCATAGGCAAAGATACCGTTAACGTAACTGTTACAATTTTATGATATTTTTTAAAATGATTTTATTACGATAAATGAGAGGTGAATTATGCGATATGTGTTAATGATAACTTTATTGGTGTGTGTAACCCTGGGCTTTTCGCAGGATGATGCAGTGTTTTTTAGCGACAGCCAGGATAGCACATTTTATGATCCCTCCTGGGGATTCACCAATGGAGACAGTTATGTAGAACTGGTTGGCGCCGGTAATGATAAATTTCCGGTGGATACTGAACATCCCTACAAAGGTGCTCATAGTTTAAGACTGCATTGGATTTCCGAAAGCGGAGGAGATTGGGGAATTGCTGTGGCTGGGATTGGCTGGCCGGGACACGATTTAACGCAATATGACAGCTTGGTTTATTGGATTAACGCACCGGAAGCCATTGCACAGGCAGATTTACCGGATTTGGCTTTAGAAGATAAGGTAGATAATAACAAGAGTACTCGAGCTGCGCTTGGGGATTATTTTTCAGGAGTAGATTCTGATTCAACTTCCTGGCAACGCGTGGTTATTCCGATTAATGCATTTTCTCCTGGTCCTGATAGTTGTGATTTCACCAGAATTAAAACCATTTTTCATTTCCAGCGCAACGCGGATGGGGTAGAGCACATTGCCTGGCTGGATGAAATTCGGGCAGTTAAGATCGGTGCAGTGGGACCGGGATTGCCGGATGTGCCTCAAAATATAACCGCTGGGGGACATGACAGCCGGATCGATTTGAAATGGGATGCCAATACCGATACAAATACCGTGGGATATTTTGTCTACCGGTCCTCCATTTTGGAAGGGACATACAGTAAACTGAATCCAACATTACATGAAACGCATCTATACAGTGATTTCTTTGGTCAAAATGATCAGACTTATTATTACTACGTTACCGCATCGAATCAAAGTTATGAAGAATCAGCACCTTCGGATACGGTTTCTGCAACCTCTTATGCCATGACGGAGGAGGAATTGTTGAGTTCCGTCCAGGAAGCCATGTTCCGCTATTTTTATGATTATGCACACCCGGTGAGTGGTTTAATTCTGGAGAGGAAAAGTTCTGATAATACTTGCGCAACTGGTGGCACCGGTTTCGGTTTGATGACGTTGATGATTGGTGCGGAGAGAAGGTTTATCAGCCGGGATTCGGCTGCTACACGGGTGCTTAAAATTTTGACTTTTCTGCAAGAAGAAGCAGATACTTATCATGGGGCATGGGCGCACTGGATAAATGGTGCCACCGGAGAAACTATTCCTTTTAGCCAATATGACGACGGTGGAGATATTGTGGAAACCGCTTATTTGATTCAAGGAGTGCTAACCATCCGTCAATATTTTGATCAGGATAATGCGGTGGAAAATGAAATCAGAACTCGCGCTACTCAAATGTGGGAAGGTGTTGAATGGGATTGGTATCGAAATCTCCAGAATACCGACGGTAGCAAGATATTCTGGCACTGGTCCCCGAATCATGCCTGGGCAATGAATTTCCCCATTACAGGATTTAACGAAGCAATGATCGTTTACTTGTTGGCAATAGCGTCACCTACCCATCCGGTACCGGCTTCACTCTATTATGACGGCTGGGCATCTCCATCCAACTATGCAAATGGAGACACTTTTTACGGATATGAACAATGGGTAGGTCCGGATTACGGCGGACCGCTTTTCTTTACCCATTATTCATATTTGGGATTCGATCCACGCTTTAAATCGGATAATTTCTGCAATTATTTCGAAAATAATCGTAATATTTCTTTAATCCATCGGGAATATTGTATTGAGAATCCCAATGGGTTTACCGGTTACGATTCACTGGTGTGGGGATTAACTGCCAGCGATCAGCCCGGGGGATACAGCGCCCATGCGCCGCACGGCATCGGAGGTGTGGATAATGGCACAATTACCCCAACGGCTGCCATAAGTGCCATGCCATATGTTCCGGAAGAATCCATGGCAACTTTAAAGCATTTTTATTATGAACTCGGACCTCAACTTTGGGGAGAATTTGGTTTTAAAGATGCTTTCAATCTACATGAAAACTGGTTTGCCCAAAGTTACATTGCTATCGATCAGGGACCCATGGTGATTATGATAGAAAACTATCGCAGTGAATTGTGCTGGAACATGTTCATGTCGAATCCCGAAATACCTCAAATGATTGAAAATATCGGATTTGTCGGAATCGATGATAGATCGGAACAAATTATTGATAGCTATTCGTTGGAACAGAATTATCCAAATCCCTTTAATTCGGGAACGATTATCGAATTTACATTGTCTAATTCTGAAAAAGTAACGTTGGAGTTATTTGATGTCTTGGGGCAGAAAATTAAAACATTGTATGACCGCCAGGAAATGAGCGCCGGTAAACACAGACTCCAGTTTGATGCAACTGAACTGCCCTCTGGATTGTATTTTTATCGGATAGATGCCGGTGAATTTAAAAAAAGTAAGAAAATGTTGCTGGTAAGATGATATTTTCATAAGGAGTATTGGAAGAAATTTTAGATATTTTTTGAAAAGGTTTATTCTGTAAATCCCGGATATTTACTTTCCGGGATTTACATTATTAATACATTCCGGAATGCTGTTGTTGGTAGAAATTTGTTTTAAATTAAAGTAATGAAAATGAGAATTATTTTTCGTAATAAAAAAAATTCAATATTCGCAATTTTTAGTTTAAGTCTGATATTGTCTCTTTGCATATTCTGTCAAAAAGAGCCTCAACTTGACCATCGAACCATATTAATTGTTGATGATGAAAAGATTTCTTTGACAGAATTCCGAAATTTTTATCAATTGAATCCCACTTTTCCCGGTTATAAAAAAGGAACTAGCGGTGTAAAAGAATATGTGGAAAAATTAACCGATCGGGTTCTTGCTGAGAAATTAGCAAAGCAAGAAGAGTTATTTGAACAAGAACCGTACAAATCAATCCATCAGTACTTAAAAAAAGAAGAGATTATTAAAGCATTTTATCAAAAGGAAATTGAGGACCAAATTGAAGTGACTGAGGACGAATTAAGGGAAGCCTTTAAAAAAATGTCGGTTCAATTGAAAGTTAAACACCTTTTTGCACCGGATAAACCCAATGCAGATCAAATACATGCTGCTCTCGAAAGAGGTGTTGCATTTGATTCTCTTGCCAAAGGGGTTTTTGCAGACGTGAATCCAAAAATTGGCGGTGCTAATTTAGGTGAGGTTTCCTGGGGAGATCTTGCTCCGGAATTGGAAAATGTTGCTTTTAATCTACCAACAAATACTTATTCATCTCCGGTTAAAAGTCGCTGGGGATACCATATTCTTTTAGTGACAGACCGAAAACAAAATCCTTTGCTCACAGAACAAGATTTTCAAAAGAAAAAATCCCAGATCTATAAAAAATTAAAAAGACGCAAAGAACAAATTGAAGCGGGTCGTTATTTGAAGGCATTTTTAGATCCTTTTCAAATAAAAGTAAAAAAAGAAGCATTCCTAACTATTTTAAGTGCATTGGGAATAGAAGAGGGGAAACAACACAGATATAAATTTAATCAATTTCAACCAATATCGAATGAACAGATTGAACAAATTCGTTCCACTCTGCAAAATAATTTGGACCAGCCATTCATGATTAGTCTGAACGCCAATTGGAGTGTAGAAGATTTCCTGTCAAAATTGGGGGAAACACCCAGGACGTATCGACCGCAATTATCTTCTCCCGAGAAATTTAAAGAAGATATTGGCATAATGATTCGAAATGAATTCTTGGTTCAAAAAGCAAAAGAAAACGGCATTCATCAAACTGCGGTTGTTGATTCTGCAATCAGGTATCAAGCCAGAAATTTGGCTTATCAACATTACTTAGAAAAAAAATATGAAAATTATGAATATCCTGCTGAGGTAAAAAAGTTTTATCAGCAAAAGAAAACCCGACAAACCATAGAAATTGAACCGCCTTCCGGTATTCTGGTCGGAATGAAAAATTTGGAGAATTACCGGCGTTATTATGCTTCACGGGAGTTACATCAGTTTTTGTTAGACAAATTTCCCGATGTAAAGATTAAAATAAATCATAATTTAATCGAAAAAGAGGCAAAAAATATTAATTGGGATAAACCGGTTCGAATGTTTGTTGCACCTACCAATTAATACTTGCAAATTACCTCAGACTACAATATTTTAGGTAACTCATTTAAATAATTTGATTGCTAATCAATGAAATGGCAAATTTAGATTACTTATGGGTGAATTGAGAAAGAGGTTTCAATTTTGAAGTTTATTGTGATTCCACTGTTTTTTCTGCTATTGTGCATCATTATCATAGGTTCATGTGGGACAACTCAAGTGAAAAAAACAATTGA
>CAZVKP010000141.1:7594-7835 GCA_964627635.1 uncultured Calditrichaceae bacterium
TACTGAAATGGAACTACAACAAAATTCTGTAAGAATTATGTCATTCAATATCAGGTATGCCAATCCTGATGACAAACCTTATCATTGGCAGAATCGCAAATCCAAAGCAGCAAGTATGCTTCGTTTTCATTGTGTTGACATTGCCGGAATTCAGGAAGCACTTAACTATCAGGTAGAAGACCTACAGAAACTGCTTGCTGATTATTCCTGGTTTGGTGTTGGACGTGATGATGGACAGGCT
>CAZVKP010000142.1:0-7705 GCA_964627635.1 uncultured Calditrichaceae bacterium
GGAGAAGGGAAAGGGATGAGGTTTAAATTTAGCTATAATTAAATGCATTATATTTATTTTTTTCCCATGCTGCGGAGTTAAGGTTACAATCATTTTGACTAATTTGTTTCAGAAAAAAACGATATTGGTCTTTTATATTATTTTATTTGTATTATTGCATAATATTAATATATAATGTTCAACATATCAATATTTTTGCCCAAATTGAAAAATTGCTTGATTAGAATTATGGTGTTGTTTATGTTTAACATTTGATAAGCAGATATAGAGCAGAAAAGAAGCTTATCTGAATTCCATGAAATAATGTGAATGATTAATTTGAATCTTCCAATTGTTTTTGCCCATAGAGGAGCAAATAGTTTTGCTCCGGAAAATTCCCTTTCAGCATTCCAAAAAGCAATTGATTTAGGTTGTGATGGAATTGAACTGGATGTCCGTTTTAATATTGAGGGACAAGTCATTGTTTTTCACGACCGTCAACTGCTTCGAATGACAGGTACCCGAGGAAATGTTTTCCGCACAAATTTCGAGCACATTAAAAAGCTTCATCTGCGTCATAAGGAAATGACTTCAGAGAAAATTCCGCTTCTGCAGGATGTATTGTCGTTGGCAGGCAGGGATATTCGAATCAATTTAGACGTGAAAAAGGATATATTCGGGAAGGATGGATTTGAAGAAAGAATTGTGAAAATACTCTATGATTTTAACATGCGGGACAACATCATTATTTCTTCATTCAATCCTTTTGTATTAAAGAATATAACAGATTTAGACCCAAATTTTCATCTGGGATATATATTTCGAAACCGCTCCAGCCTGATTATGTTTAACGGACAACCCGTAACATCTTTACACCCGCGACACCAAATACTTACCAAAAAAACATTATTTAATCTTCGGATGGGAGGATATAAAATTTACCCCTGGACCGTGGATAAAGAAGAGGATATGTTAGATTTAATTCGGAAAAAAGTGGATGGAATTATTACAAATCGCCCGGAACTCTACTTAAAAATTAAGGATAAAATAGCCAATAACGAAATAATGCAAACAGAATAAGATATTTATACATAATTTAATGTCGGAGAAACGAGACGAAGTATGGAATTTAATTTTATCAGGATAAATGAAAATCGCTGCGATTTGTGTGGAGCCTGCGTGGGCGTCTGTCCGGAAAATGTAATGAATTTAAGTGCCAGGCAGTTAAGCATAGATCACCAGGGGTGTACCCGCTGCCAACGTTGCATTTGGGTATGCCCGGTGAGAGCATTGTCCCTGGTGGAAAATGCAGTTTTTGAACAACAGGTGGTTGAATGAAAGTGGTTATCGATCCTCATGCCGGATTTTGTAGTGGTGTAAAGCGAGTCATTAATTTGGCTGAAAGGAAATTAGAAAATCAGCAAAATTTAGCTTCCCTGGGTGAGTTGATTCATAACCGGAGTGAGAGTAATCGGCTCAACAAAAAGGGACTCAAAATTACCGATCATTCCATTTTAGACAAACAAGCGGATTCCAAAAATCAATCCGCCTTACTCATTCGGGCACATGGAGAGCCACCGACTACCTTTCAAAAAGCCAAAGAAAACGGGTATCAACTTATTGATGGCACTTGTCCGGTTGTTCACCGTTCCCAAAAAATAGCACAGGAATATCACCAAAAAGGTTATACAATTTTAATTGTGGGAAAACCAAATCATCCGGAGGTTATAGGTATTGGTGGTTATTGCGATGGAAATTACCAGGTTTTATTGAACGAAAAAGATATAAAAGATTTAAATCCTGATAAAAAATATTTCGTGTTGGCACAAACTACCATTTCCGAAGTACGTTTTCAAAAGATTGTTAAATTGTTGAAGAACCGTGGCTTTAAAGTGACCGTTAAGAATACCATCTGTGGATTTATTTCCGGCCGGGAGCGCCAAATGCGGGAATTCGCCAAAGAGTTAGATGTAGTGATTATGGTAGGTGGTAAACATAGTTCAAATACCAGAGTGCTGTTTAATATCTGTAAAGAATTCAATGAACGTTCTTATTGGATCGAGGAGGCTGCAGAATTCAATCCAACCTGGGTTCAAAATCAAGACAGGGTTGGAATTACCGGCAGTGCTTCCACGCCTCACTGGCTTATGGACAAAGTTAAAAAACACGTCGAAAAAATATTTGATAAAGTCTGCGCCTAATATCGATACCCCCCCTTTTCTTTTTAGAAATGAAATTATTATAATGCGCGACATGAAAAAATTTAAAGAACAATTGAAGCAGCAGGCTAAACAACTCGGGTTTACTTCAATTGGAATTACCAATGCAGAATATTTGCAATCCGCTTCTAAAAACCTCATAAAATATTTAGAAGAGGGACGGCACGGAACCATGGACTGGTTGGCACGAACTGAGAAAGAGCGAGCTGATCCTAAAGCATTTTTCCCGGAGGCTAAATCCGTTTTAATGACAGCACACAATTATTATCGGGCGGATGAAAAGATGCTGTCTTCACCTGAAGCCGGTTCAATCTCAAATTATGCCCGTGGGAGAGATTACCACAAAGTTGTACGAAAAAAACTTAAAACTTTATTAAACTGGATAATTCAAGAAATTCCCGAAACCAAAGGGCGAGTTTTTGTGGATTCATTTCCTATTATGGAAAAACCACTGGCTATGAAAGCTGGCATCGGTTGGATTGCCAAAAATACTACACTTATCATTAAGGGCAAAGGATCGTATTATTTTCTGGGTGGAATTTTATTGAATCTCGAACTACCCCAAGATGAGCCACTTACGAATGAATTTTGTGGTAAATGCACCCGGTGTATGCAAGCTTGTCCAACGGATGCCATCACAGCTCCTTTTCAGTTGGATTCAAATCGCTGTATCTCTTATCTGACTATCGAACATCATGGTCAAATTGATGAAATATATCATTCCAAAATGGGCAATTATATTTTTGGATGTGACATTTGCCAGATGGTTTGTCCCTGGAACAGGCAATTCGCAAGCCGTACCCAGGAAACTGATTTTTTTAGCCGCTTCTCCGAAAATGACCTGCTTCTCGCCAGATTATCCTCCCTATCCAAAGAAGAGTTTGAAAAAATGTTCGAAGGGACTCCGGTAAGACGGGCAGGTTATGAAAATTTTCTGAGGAATGTGCAGATTGCTAAGAAAAATATACGGAATTCCGATGATATCAATACACGGTAAAATGCTATTTTATTAAAATTGATTGTATCCTTTACTCCGCATAATGAAATAATAAGAAATAAAATGTATAAATTTCTGTTTAAACCTCACCCATTCCCCCTACCCCCTTTCCCTTCTCCTGCCAGGAGAAGGGAAAGGGGGCAACCAATTGTACGATATTTTGATTAATCATCAGGGGGATAGGGTTGAGGTAGAATCAAGGTCAGTTTTGTATAATTATAAATTATACGTACTTAAAGGCATAATCATTTTATTAAATAAATGGGTGATATTGATAAGATAATTTTTTATATTTTCTCTCTTAAAATCAAAAGTTAATTAACCATGAAATCTTCAAAAATGAAAATCTTACCCTCCATTAATTATCCACAGGATGTAAGGAAATTATCCATCGATGAACTAAAAACACTTTCGGAAGAGATTCGGGATTATCTGGTTGATATTATCCCCTCAATCGGTGGACATTTCGCATCGAGTCTCGGCGTGGTTGAATTGACAATCGCGTTACACCACCTTTACCAAACACCACAAGACCTGCTTATATGGGATGTGGGTCATCAGGCATACGTCCATAAGATTTTAACAGGTCGTAAAGCCTCCTTTAGACAAATCCGGCAGTATGGTGGCATAAGCGGTTTCCTGAAAAGAAATGAAAGCGTTTATGATATTATGGGAGCCGGTCATGCCAGCACCTCCATTTCTGCCGCGCTGGGTTTTGCTACTGCGCGCGATTTAAAAGGTGAAAATCACAAAGTGGTAGCCATAATCGGAGATGGTGCCTTAACCGGTGGTTTGGCATACGAAGGTTTAAACAATGCCGGACATTCGGAAAAAGATTTTTTGGTTGTCTTAAACGATAACAATATGTCCATTTCACCAAATGTGGGGGCAATTGCTTATTATTTAAACGACATTATCACCAATCCGCTGTATCAAAAAATTAAAAATGAAGTCTGGGATTTAACAGAAAAAATTCCGCCTTTTACAAATAAAATCCGAACCATTGCAAGACGTGCCCAGGGAAGTATAAAATCGTTCATCCTGCCCGGAATGTTTTTCGAAGATTTGGGATTCCGGTATTTTGGCCCGGTTGACGGTCATAATATGGATGAGCTGCTCCAAATATTAAGGCGAGTGAAAGACTTGCCGGGTCCCAAACTACTGCATGTTCTCACCAAAAAAGGAAAAGGATTCCTGGAAGCCGAACAACATCCGGCTAAATATCACGGTATAAAACCCATTAACGCCACATCCAAAGAAAAATCCACCATATCTTTTCAATCCTATACCGATATTTTTGGACAAACCATGGCAGATTTGGCCGAAAATAATGAAAAAGTTTGTGCGATTACCGCAGCAATGTGCGACGGCACCGGGTTAAATAACTTCCGGGATAAATATCCGGAGCGGTTTTTCGATGTGGGAATTGCGGAAGAACATGCCGTGACATTCGCTGCCGGTTTAGCGGGCGGCGGCTATCGTCCGGTGGTTTCCATTTACTCCACCTTTTTACAACGCTCTTACGATCAGATTATCCATGACGTAGCCTTACAAAAATTGCCGGTGGTCTTTGCAGTAGACCGTGGCGGTTTGGTGGGCGAAGATGGTCCGACTCATCATGGTACTTTGGATTTATCTTATTTGAATGTTATTCCTAATTTGATAATTGCGTCACCCAAAGACGGACAGGAATTCAGGGACTTGCTTTATACCTCGCTATCACAGGAAAGACTGCCTTTTGCCATCCGCTATCCCAGAGACTATTCACCGGGAATCGTTCATTACGATGCGGATTATCAACAAATTCCTATCGGTAGTTGGGAAATTCTGCAAAAAGGAAGAGATGTGGCGATTTTAGCTGTGGGCAGCATGGTTAAGGAAAGTCTGGATGCACTCAAGGTTTTAAATAATAATGGAATCGAGCCAACCGTGGTGAACTGCAGATATATTAAACCGCTGGATGTAGACCTGCTCCGGGAACTTCTTCAATCTCACCGCTTTGTCTATACGCTTGAGGAAAATGCATTAGAAGGCGGATTTGGTCATAAAATTGCTGCGTACATTCAGCAGAATAATCCGGAAGCTCAAATCAGATTAAAAATGAGGGGAATTCCGGACCAGTTTGTGGAACAGGGTGCCCGTGAAATATTGCTGAAAAAATGCGGATTAACTGCGGATAATATCGCCAATTGGATACTGGGAGATCAGTATGAATCTTCCATTTTTTCCTATAGAAACCAACACAGGAAGAATTCATAAGTTTGAATGTATCCTGTGCTCTACATTATACCAATGTATTTGAGGTTTTGAATAAGAACGCTTTCTATTAAAGAAAGCAATAAGCAACACAGCACATGAACGGCGCTTCTTTCGTTCGGATTGAAGACGCTCGTTATGATTTTTTTTGTCCGGGCATCTCCACTAACTCTGCCACCTCCAGTGAACCGCCAATATCCAGAAAAGGGCAAGCCTTTGCCATCTCCAGTGCCGCATCCATAGAATCCGCTTCAATTATAGTATAACCGGACATTGCCGTTGTGCTTCCGGTGGTGACGCTGCCGTCGGAATTAACTGTCCTGGTATCCTTAAACGGATTCGCCGGGCTAATGACCGAAACGCCCAATGAAGCTAACCATTCTTTATATTTTGCGAAATTTTGCTTACTTTCCTCAGGTTCAGTTGGATGATCACTGCCCAAATAGACCAATATATATTGAGGCATTTGCGTTTCTCCTTGGTTAAAATCTAATTTTTAAGCTATTTCAAATAACGGGGCGGCGGATGAGAAGCCGCCGTTTGTTATGCGATTTATTGCAAAGTGTTGGCAAGATCTCGGCCAGCGGTTGGAGGAGGAAGTGACTATCTGACAGCGCAAAAGGCGACTCCACAACGTGATAAGAAGGGGACATCTCAGTTCGCTGGAAAAGGGATAGCTCAGGTTGGCGTTGACAGTACCAACTTCTTTGACAGCGCATAGCCCAAGTCGAGGCCAAGCTCAGGGGGATTCGGCGATACTGGAATGGCGCGTCACAACCTGCCAGCGTCCGTCTCGCTTGACCCAGACGTCGGTGAGGTAGAAGACCCCACTGAGATCTTTTCCCTTGTAGGTTGCCTTTTGCCGGTATCGCGAGTTCGAGACGGCCATGTCCCCATACACGTGGATGTCTGATTCCATGTACTCAAACTCCTCGATGGTATAGTCCGGCCCCATTGCCAGCCAGCCATCTTTGTCTACGAAGCCGAGCCGTCCGGCGATCAGGTGGTACTCATCGCCGAGTATCTGACGGAGAACTGGCTCGTTCTTGCGGATCGCGGCCTCCATCCAGTGCTGTTGAGCCTCCCGGATTTCCTGTTTAGCCTGGTCCATTGGTGTCTCCGGTGCTTCAACCGAGCCCGATTGGTCGGGGTTACAAGCCAGCAGCATTGCCGCGACCAAACTCACCAGAGATAATTGAACGGTTTTATAGCTCATGGGATCTCCTTAGCATAACAGTTCGGTTAACTTACCGCCTGCACCAAAATAGATGAACTTAATAAATGAAAAAGATCAGACAAAAATCCGAAAAGCTGATCGCTGGCAGCAGACAAGTTGAACCGATTGTTATGTGCTTACTAAATAGTTAATTATTATAAATATAAAACATATAAATTAGAAAAGATAATTAGAAAATATCTGTCAAGACAATTTTCTTTGACAAACTTAGTTTCTAAAAACATCAATCTCTTTTTTAAATAAAGTATATATTCCCGAAGATTTTTCTACCAAAGTCTCCATTCTTTCCGGATATAAATCTAAAGCATAAGCATGTGAGAAAAAATGACGAAACGCAAGGTATTCCTTTAATTTTTCCTTTAGATCATCTGATATTATTTTACGATTTACAGCAAGATTCAGTAAATCTTTATGCCATGAACCACTTACAGGTATCTGTTCTCCTTTGGACAATAATATTTGTTTAATAATATTTTCTATTCCATTATAGAAATTATGAAGAAGCGTAGCTACACCTGCGAGTTCTAATGTTGATAAGTTAGGAAGGTTTTCATGCGATGGAATTTCTAAAAATATTTGATCTAAAATCTCGATCTCAGCAGCAATTTTATCCTTCAGGGTAGCCATAAATCAGTATGCCTTCGGATTTGACTAAATCATTTAAACGAGTTTTTCTTTTTAGATCGATCACGTCAACAGGTTTGGAAAGATTAAAAATTAAGTCGCCATAAAATTTAAAAAACATACTATCTTGAATTCCATCGATGGCTAAATCAATATCATGAGATTCTTTATTCGCATCGATACTTGAACCAAATAAAAAAACTCTGTTAACTTTATATTTTCTAGCTAATTCTATAATTTTCAATCTATCTTTTTCGTGAACCATATTTTAATCTAATCTATTTCTTGTCTGATGTCAATTATTAAATAGACGCAATATTTTAGGTGAACTATTTTAGCACATAACCCACAAACCCCGCAGTTAGCGAGTAATGTAATTATTTTTTAATAGAA
>CAZVKP010000143.1:0-7703 GCA_964627635.1 uncultured Calditrichaceae bacterium
CCCGACGGACGATTAAATGTAGTTGGTATTGGAAGTGCGCCTTCTCATGGTTTGCGTAAAGGTGTTGTTGTGAATATCGATCAAACGGTTCAATCCATAAAGCGGGCTTTACAGGAAGCAGAGACCATGGCCGGTGTGGAAGTCGATAGTGTTTATGTCGGGATTGCCGGCGATCATATCCGTAGCTTGAATAGCAAAGGTGTGGTAGGCGTTGCACGTGACGACCATGAAATAACCGAGGAGGATGTGGAGCGTGCCATTAATGCCGCAAAGGCACTTGCCCTGCCCATAGATCGCGAAATTATTCATGTGATTCCCCAGGAATTTATTGTGGATGATCAGGACGGTATCCCCGAACCGGTCGGCTTATCCGGTGTGCGTTTGGAAGTGGAAGTGCACGTGGTGACTGCCGCCGTCACATCAGCACAAAATATCGTGAAAAGTGTAGAGCGAGCTGGTTTTCAAGTGGAGGAAATCATTTTGGAACCACTGGCCAGTAGTCTGGCGGTACTGGATGATGATGAGCGGCGTTTGGGTGTTGCGCTGGTGGATTTGGGCGGTGGAACAACCGATATTGCTATGTTTTTTGAGGGACATATTCGTCATACATCGGTAGTGGCATTGGGCGGGCAACATGTGACCAATGATATTGCCATTGGTCTTCGAACCCCAACAGAGCAAGCCGAAACCATTAAAATTGACTACGGCTGTGCAATGTCTTCCATGATCAAACAGAACGAGACATTAACAGTACCAGGGGTGGGCGGGCGAGCTCCCAGAGTCATCTCCCGGTCTGTACTTATCGATATTGTACAACCGCGAATGGAAGAAATTTTAACACTTACTCGACAGGAAATGGAGAAATCCGATTTGCTGAATTTGATGGCGGCTGGTTCAGTAATTACCGGCGGCGGGGCAATTTTGCCGGGAGCTGTAGAATTGGCAGAGGAGATTTTAGGATTACCGGTAAAATTAGGATTGCCGAAATATCTGGGTGGCTTAACTGAATCCGTTCGCAGTCCGGTTTATGCCACCGCAGTTGGATTAACTCTTTATGGACAGCGATACAGTGAAGGAACATCTTTTTATAAGAAACGCAGTGATAATCTTTGGGAGGACGTGAGAGACAGTATATCGAATTTTTTTAAACGGTTTTTTTAGAATAAATAATTTTGCTACTAAAATTTTTAATGAGGAGGTATTTATGAATATTATGCTGGACGAAAGTTTTGAACAGAATGCCAAGATGAAGGTAATCGGCGTCGGCGGTGCAGGTGGCAATGCATTGAACAGCATGGTTGATGTTGGTCTAAAGGGTGTGGATTTTATTGCAGTGAATACAGATTCCCAGGCATTGGAGCAGAACAAGGCGCAAATGCGGATACAGATTGGAAAGAAATTGACACAGGGATTAGGTGCTGGTGCAAATCCTGAAATTGGTCGCCGGGCCATTGATGAAGACAAGGAAGATGTAATTGAATCATTGGAAGGTGCAGATATGATCTTTGTAACGGCCGGAATGGGTGGTGGAACAGGCACCGGTGCTGCCCCGATTATTGCGGAAATTGCTAAAGATCAGGGCGCACTTACTGTTGGTATTGTTACTAAACCATTTCATTTCGAGGGTATGAAGCGAACACAACGTGCCGAACAGGGGATTGAAGAGCTACGCAAAACGGTTGATACACTCATCGTCATTCCCAATCAAAGGCTATTTGCAGTTGTTGATAAATCCACTCCCTTGATGGATGCCTTTAAAGTGGCTGATGAGGTTTTATTGCATGCCACTAAAGGAATTTCCGATCTGATTGCCATTCCCGGATTGATCAACCTGGATTTCGCCGATGTCAGAACAGTGATGTCCGAAATGGGGCATGCACTAATGGGTACCGGATTTGCCAAAGGCGATGGGAAAGCAGTACAAGCAGCACAGCAGGCAATTAGTAGTCCGTTGCTGGAAGGTGTATCCATTCGTGGTGCTCAGGGTGTTTTGGTGAATATTACCGGTGGTCCGCAAATGACGCTGCACGAGATTAGTGAAGCCACTACAATTATTTACGAAGAGGCTGGAGATAAAGCGAATATCATTTTCGGTGCGGTTATTGATGAATCGCTGGAAGATTCAATTTTTGTCACTGTAATTGCCACTGGTTTTGGTGTTGATAGCAGGGTTAAAGAATACCCGCAGCAACAGGCACAGGAAAAAGAACAAGATCGGAAACGTCTTGAATTGCCAACCTATATGAGAGAGCGCGAGAAACAAAAATCGCATCAAAAAAATATAGCCATGAATAATAAAAACACTCAGCAAAAACATGACGATGATAATGAATTGAAATTGCCGCTGGATGATATTGATATTCCAACATTTCTGCGGAAACAGATTGACTAATTATCAATATTATTTATAAAATAGAATTGTATTTAGTCGAAAATGTTTATGAATTATGGTAATGATTAAGTAGTGATAAAATTCCGTCCGGCATAATCGGAGTTGGGAGGTGGAAAGCACTGCCCATTATATATTTCTCATTTAATAGCGATAAAGCAGTTTGTCTCTGAGACATGATTCAAAATCTTTACTTAAGGATTACCGGAGTTCTATCCCGGAGGCCAGGAGTTGAATCCTTTCTATTATTTGTGTTCCCAATACATGCTTTGTGGCAGACTCTGTCAAATAGCAGTTGAGAATCCCTCAATTATATATTAAGTTAGCATTCCATAAAAAATTATGAATCATGTAGATTGAACTGCAATGAAATTTCAATATTTACTAAAATTACTCGACGACGACAGTCCCAAGGTTCAGCAAATATTAAGGCAGACTTTTCTGGAGAATAGCCAGGAATTGCTTTTCAAACGTGCCTTTTATGATTCTCAGGCGGATGCCGGGCTACGGCCCAGATTGGGAGAACTGCTGGAGAATATGCACTTCGATATGGTTATTCAATCTTTTAATAACTTATTGAAGACAAGTTTGGAAGATGTAGACCTTGAAAAGGCTGTTCTGCTGTTGTCTTATTGGAATAATCCTGATTTAGATATATCCGGGCTGATTCGGAGATTGAATTTTATGGCAGAAAAAATCGCAAGGGATTTACCCATGACTGGTCACCCGCTGGCTTTTATCGACCATCTAAACAAATGGCTTTTTGAGAAATATCGGTTGAGGGGAAATTCAGTGGATTATTATAACCCGGATAATAGTTTTATAGACCGCGTATTGGATAACAAAAAAGGAATTCCAATTTCTTTATCTGTGATTTACATGCTAATATCAAAACGTTTAGATATACCCGTTCTTGGCGTCTCTATGCCGGCTCATTTCATTGTTAAATTTGATAATGGTTTTGATGAAATATTTTTGGATCCATTTTATAACGGAAAAATCTACAGTCGTCAGGAATGTCTCAATTATTTAAAAAATGCCAATCGCACTAACTACAATGAAATATTATCCGGCTGTTCCAATGTTGATACTATTATGAGAACCATGCGCAACATTCACTTATTATATTCTTCATATAAAGATAAACCCCAGCAAGTTGCGGAAATCAATGCTATTCTCGAATTATTCGAAAACCACTTCAAATGAGTAAAAATTATATTCACCATAAGCATTTTTCTATTCAGGAAGCGATTGATACACTTCAACTTTTAAAACCGTTTATGGATGAAATGGTTAATCTGGCTCAATATCTCTTGTCTTCGGGATATGATTTTTACAGGCATAAATATTTTGGAGGAATGAGTCCTAATGGTAACGATGAGTATCCAAAAGAATTTGATCGATTAATTGAAACACTCAAGGTTTTTGATAAACACGGTATTTTAGTTAAGGGAATAGAAAAGGGACTCATTGACTTCCCCCATTTGAGAGAAAATGGAGAAGAAGTGTATCTATGTTATTATTTAGGAGAAGAGTCTATTAATTTTTGGCACTCAATTGAAGGCGGTTATAGTGGACGCCGTCCGCTTGCTGAGTTATGACATTCATAAATGACAAAGAAAAAAATGTAAACAATTCAATTAGTAATACTTTATTATTTTCAATAAAAGAATGAGGGAAAAAAGATGAGCTCAAATTCCTATGATTATGATTTGGTTGTTATAGGAAGTGGTCCTGGTGGTTATGTGGCAGCAATTCGAGCTGCCCAAAAAGGACTTAAAACAGCTGTAGTGGAATGGGATGCCTTAGGAGGAGTATGCTTGAATTGGGGTTGTATTCCGACTAAGGCGTTACTAAAAAATGCCGAAATGATGGATGAATTGAAGCTTTCAGAAGAATTTGGCTTTAAAATTGGCGAGGTATCAATTGATTTTAAGAAGATTATCAAAAGAAGCCGGGATATTGCAGATGTGAATTCCAAGGGTGTGAATTATTTATTCAAAAAAAATAAAATTGAGCATATTTCCGGTTTTGGAAAATTGTTAGATGATCATACTGTTTCTGTAGTGGACAAATCCGGGAAAGAAAAACAAAAAACCACCGCAAAAAATGTTATCATAGCAACAGGTGGCCGGGCAAGGCCGTTTCCAAATATTGAGTTTGATGGCAAAAAAATTATTTCTTATAAAGAGGCGATGAATTTGGATAAACTGCCCAAAAAAATGGTGATCATAGGCGCAGGGGCAATCGGCTCCGAATTTGCCTATTTTTACAATGCGATGGGCACTGAGGTGCATCTCATTGAAATGATGTCTCATGTATTGCCAATTGAAGATGATGAAATCGCTTCACAATTGGAAAGATCATTTAAAAAACAGGGAATAAAACTCTATACCAACTCCAAAGTCGAAAACATTAAAAAAACCAAAAATTCCGTAAAAGTTACGCTTTCTCAAAAAAATAAGGAGCAGGAAATTTCCGGTGACATTGCATTAGTTGCCATCGGCATTTTAGGGAATGTTGAGAATATGGGATTGGAAAAATTAGGGATTGAGACTGAGAAAAGTTCAATTAAGGTTAACGAATATTACCAGACAAGCGTTAAAAACATTTATGCAATTGGGGATGTAATTGGAGCACCTTGGTTAGCACATGTGGCTTCACACGAGGGAATTGTGGCTGTAGACCACATCAGGGGTGAAAATCCGCACCCCATTGACTACAATAATGTTCCGGGTTGTACCTACTGCCAGCCTCAGGTAGCAAGTATTGGCTTCACTGAAAATCAGGCGAAGGAAAAGGGATATGAAATTCAGGTTGGGAAGTTTCCCTTTCAGGCGAGTGGAAAAGCCAGGGCAAGTGGTAATACCGAGGGATTGGTGAAATTAATTTTCGATGCCAAGTATGGAGAATTATTAGGCGCACACATCCTGGGCACGGAAGCCACAGAAATGATTGCTGAACTGGGCATTGCTAAAGCATTGGAAACCACAAATTATGAGCTTCAGCATACTATGCATGCGCATCCCACTCTGAGTGAAGCAGTGATGGAAGCTGCTGGAGATGCTACTGATGAAGCGATACATATTTGATGGGATATATATTTTTTTAGGTGCAAAATTGTGCAGGATAAACCAATATAATTTTTACGCAGCGACATTTAGATTCATCAATCATTTTATAAAATAATAATCTTCAAGTAGGTTGCATTACTGTAAAAGTTTATTATTTTTAATATTGATATTTTATAAACTAAATATACCTTCACGCAGTAAACTAAAATAATAATTAAGGAACATGTCTGATGAATAACGAGAAATACAGAAATAATCAAGGTGAATTGAGCGAAGAACAAATTGAACTCATTGAATGGATTGATTCTTTAGACTATGTGATTCAACACAGTGGTCCGGAACGAGTGAAGTCGCTATTACAGGAGTTGCAAAAACGCGCTTATGCTGCGGGGATAAAATTACCTTTCACCGCAAATACGCCATATATAAATAGCATTCCCATAAATGAACAACCTACATTTCCAGGAAGTCGTGAAATTGAGCGTCGGTTAAAAAGTATTGTCCGTTGGAATGCAATGGCTATGGTGGTTCGCGCCAACCGCATAGAGAGCGGCATTGGCGGACATATCTCTACATACGCCTCCGCCGCAACTTTATATGAGATTGGTTTTAATCATTTTTTTAAAGCTCCAAAAGATAATACCAGTGGCGATCTGGTTTACTTTCAGGGACATGCTTCTCCGGGGATGTATGCCAGAGCCTTTTTGGAAGGACGTATCTCGGTGGAAGAGCTAAAAAATTTCCGGCACGAAGTTCATCCCGGAAAAGGACTCCCTTCTTATCCGCATCCCTGGTTACTTCCCAACTTTTGGCAATTTGCAACGGTTTCCATGGGATTGGGCCCCTTAATGGCAATTTATCAGGCCAGATTTAATCGTTATCTGGAGGATCGGGGTTTGAAAAAGTCCTCCAACGAAAAAGTATGGGCATTCCTGGGAGATGGTGAGACTGATGAACCCGAGGCTTTAGGGTCTATTGCGCTGGCAACTAGAGAACAATTGGATAATTTGATATTTGTCATCAATTGTAATTTGCAGCGCCTGGATGGGCCGGTTAGAGGAAATGATAAAATTATACAGGAATTGGAAACCGTTTTCCGGGGAGCAGGCTGGAATGTTATCAAGTTGGTATGGGGAGAGGATTGGGATCCCTTGCTGGAAAAAGATCATGACGGACTTTTAGTGAAACGTATGGAAGAAGTTGTAGATGGTGAATTTCAGAATTATGTGGTAAGAGGCGGAAAATATATTCGGGAACATTTTTTTGGAAAATATCCGCAACTCAGAAAAATGGTTGAACACTTGTCTGACGAACAACTTGAAAAATTACGCTTGGGGGGACATGATCCTGAAAAAATTTATGCCGCGTATAAAGCTGCAACGGAACATAAAGGTTCGCCAACTGTAATTCTGGCTCGCACTGTAAAAGGTTATGGTTTGGGAGAAGCAGGTGAAGGTAAGAATGTAACCCATCAGCAAAAGAAACTTAATGAGCAAGAATTACGGCAATTCCGCGCCCGTTTCGGAATACCTATTTCTGATGAAGATGTAGATACGGTTCCGTTTTATAAACCACCGGATGATTCACCGGAAATGCAATATTTGCATGAACGCCGCAAGCAACTTGGTGGATATATGCCTACGCGTAAAATGAAAAGTGAGCCGGTGCAACTGCCGCCAGAGGATGTATTTAAGGAATTTTATGATGGAACCGGGGACAGGGAGGTTGCAACTACCATGGCGTTCGGAAGAATGCTTTCTCAATTGCTTAGGGATAAAAATATTGGAAAACTCATCGTACCTATAATTCCCGACGAAGCAAGGACCTTTGGTATGGAAGCCCTTTTCCGACAAGTTGGGATCTATTCCCACCAGGGACAAATATACGAACCGGTGGATAAGGAAAGTCTTTTGTATTATAAAGAAGCAAAAAATGGCCAGATTCTGGAAGAAGGTATCACCGAAGCCGGATCCATTTCCTCTTTTATTGCAGCCGGCACTGCATATTCAACACATGGAATTAATACCATTCCGTTTTATGTATTCTATTCCATGTTTGGATTTCAACGTATTGGCGATTTAATTTGGGCGGCGGGAGATATGCAGGCACGGGGATTTTTAATTGGCGGAACCTCCGGCAGAACGACTTTGGCGGGCGAAGGATTGCAGCATTGTGATGGAAACAGCCATCTTTATGCATATCCTTATCCAACTGTAAAAGCCTATGATCCTGCATTTGCA
>CAZVKP010000144.1:0-7694 GCA_964627635.1 uncultured Calditrichaceae bacterium
TCCCTTTCCCCTCACACGGTGACCACCATGTGGCATCCCCCTTTCCCTTCTCCACGTTGGAGAAGGGAAAGGGGGCACCCGAATTTGGTGATTATAAAACAAGCGTTCTGGGGGATAGGGTTGAGGTGAAAGACAAATCAAAGTTAAATATTTATAAGCCTTACGGAGTTAATGGTAGAATCATTATGTTCTATTTGATTCGCCTATATTCTTCATAAAATTTTACCACTAAAGCATCAACTTTTGTGGCACTCAGTGATTGCTGTGTAGGTGATTTTGAATAATTTGGATTAATGAATCAAAAACTATTCGGAAACGGAAAAACCATCCGCATACTCAGCATTTCTTTTCTGCCGCCAAGCTGAATTCGGCCCCTGCTTTTTTTCAAACAGTAGGATAAAAAAGCAGTATCAATTCCTTCAAAACTTTGTTGAGCAATTTTAACAGCATCCCCGTCCAGGCTCAACGGAAATCGATGATTCAGATCATCCGGAATCCGAAAATCTCCCAGGAATTTCACATAAAATCCAACTTTATCTCCTTCATACAGGCTTCCGAGATGAAAAACATACTCCTGGTCTTCTTCAACAAAACGACGGAAAAAATGATATGCCTCACTCAATACACCACTAAGTGCTAAATAATACATCCTGAATTGGGGAATATCAGGTGTAAATTCAGTCTTTTTTTCAACCTGATGTTTAAAAAATAAATCCGAATTCAAAAAGTTCATTTCTTCACGTAACAGCCGGTTTAGATTGACTTCAACCGGTCTCATATAACGCTCATTTACCAACTTGAAACTTAAATTTTCCAGAAGTCCCTGTAGCTTAAATTCCATTTTCAGGAGTTCATCGATTTCTTTTATGTCGGAATATTTGTAATTGAGTAACTCCAGTCGACCGGTCACCGTTCCGAGCGGTCCGTTTATGTTGTGAATTAACCCAGGAAGTAATTTGGAAAGAAAAACATTATATTTTTCGTGGGGCAAAATTTCAATTTTATCGGTATTTTCACTAAGTTTCACAAATCCCATGAGCGATTTAATTTGGCCACGTTCTTTTTTGATGCGGAAATGAGTTTGATATGGCCCGGACACATGTTCATTAATGTCCCGCCAGTAATAATTTTTGATCACGTAATCCTTCTGTTGGAAATGCCCTAAAAATTCCTGCAGGCTGAGTCGATTGGGATCCAAGAAATTTTTTTTCAAAGAAAATCCATCCATGGTGGTTTCATCCCATCCCAAAAAGTTATGATGAGTGGGATGAAGATCAACTAATTTCCATTTGGGCGAAAAAATTAAAAGGTGTAATTCGGAAAAGTTTAAAAAAATGTCTAAATGTGAGGTACCGATTCCATTCATTTTAACTTACATCCAGTTTTTTTATAAATATTCAATTACTTGCTCAATCAGTGTGGATAATTCGATATTTATAAACATATCACAAAATAATACTAAATCTTTTGGTGCATTATAGGGCAACGGAATATAATTAATAATTCACAAAAATCAAATAAGAGCATTAAAAAATCCAGACAATGGCGAAGGTGAGTTTAAACCTCATTTCTATTTTGTACATAAAAAAAGAGGCGTCCAAAAATTGAACACCTCAATTTTAGTTCTGCTATTTTTAACATTTAGGTACCACGAGTAGCATGTTTCAACTTTTTCAGGAAAAGCAGTACAGCTATCGCAGCAATAAAGGATATAATCACTAATAATGCAAAGAAGACATGATGGGGAATACTATCATAGAAACCACCCACTGCACCAGCTAAGTAATTACCAACTGCGGTGGCACCAAACCATCCCCCCATCATTAAACCGCGCATGCGAGCCGGAGCTACTTTTGACACGAATGAGAGTCCCATAGGGCTGAGGAATAATTCTCCGATAGTGACCACAAAGTAGGTGGAAATAAGCCAACTTGGACCCATATTATTTGCATCGGAATTTCCACTTTTTAAAGAGGCAACAACAAGAATAATAAAGGAAAGACCGGTAATGAACATACCAATACCAATTTTCCCAGGACTTGAAGGTTCTTTTCCCCTTTTCCGAAGCAGATTAAATAGAGCAACAACTAATGGGGTCAAAAGTAGAATAAACAAGGGATTAAATGTAGCATATGTTTCAGGATTCAAGGGATAAGAACCCTTATCAATTTGCGGATACCGTACTGCCATTAGTTTACGGTTTACTTCCCTGAATTGTCTTTTTTCTTTGTCGGTGAGATTCTTTGGATTAGAAGCAAGAATTTTATCTAACTCACTTGCCAGTTTTTTTCGATCGATTTTCTTTTCGTCCTGAACAGTGACATTAAACAAACCGATAACCGATATTTGTTTGGTAATCTTGTCATTCGGGGTATCCTCATAAGGAAGCTTTTGAACCCTTTTGCCATTAATAGAAAATAATTCCGGTTCCAATAAAAATTTATTTAAAGCATTCAATTCCTCTTCAGACAGCTCATCGTCGGGATTAATCTGTGCCAACTTATCTGATAAAGGGATGCTATCATTTAATACTGACTTTTTAAAACCCGGCCAGTCTTTAATGTTCGTTTCGGTAATTAAATTTTCATCGATAGTGGATCGTTGAGCAAACAGCGTCATTGTCAAACCATTTTGATGGAAAGACATCCAGAAAAAAATGACGATTGCGAAAACAATACCCAATGCAATAATTCGCTCCCGTTCCTGACCAGGTTCTAATTTTTCTGCTTCCTGTTTACCCTGATGTTCTTTCCCCGCTTCATTTTTGTTATCCGCGTAAATATAGTTGCTCTTCCATATTTCAAATACAATCAACGATAACAACATACCAACTGCTGCCGCTGCAAATGCCGCATTATACGTTCCTAAAAGATCGTGAAGTGCTGTGGCAGCCAGGGGTGCGATAAATGCACCAAGATTAATGCCCATATAAAAGATGTTGTATCCAACATCCTTGTACGCACTACCCGGTTCGTATAGATTTCCTACCAACACAGAAATGTTCGCTTTAAATAAGCCATTTCCCAATACCATAATTACTAAAGCAAAGTAAAAGAGCCATATGGCATCCGGACCAGACAGGGCCAACAATGCATATCCAACCCCCAAAGTGATCGCACCAATAATTATCGTTCGGCGGTAACCTAAAAATTGATCGGCTATCCAACCGCCAAGTATTGGGGTGAAATAAACAAATGCCAAAAAGAATCCATAAACCTGTCCTTTATACACATCACTCCATCCAAGAACTTCATCCATATAAAGAACAAACACCGCTAACATAGTATAGAAGCCAAAACGCTCCCACATCTCTGTAAAAAATAACGTCATTAATCCCTTCGGATGATTTTTCAGCATAAAAACTCCTTTACATTTTTTTGGGTCGATTTCTTAAAACTGCCATTACATCAAATTTTGATTGTATCATTCATAATTTTTAAAATTTATAAGACGTGAATCTAATTAAAAAAATTCAGATTTCAAAACATTACCTAATTTTTCAATGCAAATATAAAACCGTTGAAACAGTTTATAAATGCTAGGAATAAATTAACACCAGGTTTTTCCGAAAGAACCGCTATGCGGATACGCGACGTTAATTTTGTGGTCGAGCAAATCATGAATCATACAATTTCAACTTCTTTTTTTAATAGTGGCTTACTCAGGAAAATTAACTTTGGAGAGAACATAATTCGCTATTTCACGGTGTCCTCTGGCAGAAAAATGCATTCCATCTCCAAACAAATAAAACTGATCCACATTGCGTTGCTCTTGAAAAACTTTGGAAAAATCATAAACATTGATATTTTTGTTTGTCAGTTTTGACATCAGTCTTTTCTGTGGCAACCAGGGGTGTTCAACAACATTCAAATATTGATATTTTGAAGGTAAAAGGAGTACGGTCAGTTTAGAATTATTATCCTCACATAGTTTATTTATCATCCTGAGTTTTTCCACTGCTTTATCAATTTTTTGCCTGTCTTTCTGATAAATTTTATAATCATACAGAAAATATTGTTTACCCCGGTTCAGTAGCATTTCTTTTAACCACACATATCCTTTGGAGTGGGTTCTCAAATAACTCAGCATATTCTCCAGCAAGCTAACTTGCCTGTGTTGTTCAATGGCAGGCTCCTGCTGATAAATATCATTCAAAGCATAAAATAAAATAACTGATTTTACCGGATATTTTTTCAGCCAGTATTTCGCCACATTTAAATAATCTTCTACCCGGTAACCGATGACCCCGGTGTTTAGCACTGTCCAACCCTCAGAGTCTAATTTTTTTTGCAGAAACCGGGAAATAATGGAGGAATCGGGAACACCGACCCCAAACAGCACTGAATCTCCGATGAGTAATAATATTTTGGAAGTATCGCTGAGCGGGATATCAGACCCTCTCAAACCCAGTTGATTAATGCGGATTTTTTGCCCGAAACTGATCCCGGTAGCGCCCGGTTTCCATGCCGGCGAATGTCTATAGACATTTTCCCGGTAAAGTGAACCGGAAGTTCCCTGAAAATTGATCCGGTCTCCCGCAATCCAGCGAACACCGAATTCAAAAATCAAAAATAGTATGAGCAAAACACCAACATACCAGAATATCAGGAATATCTTTTTCAACATTTTACCTTAGGTAGAGGGATAATAAAAATGAAAATTTCTATGGGGTTAAAAATTATGATGTGGAAACTTTGACCTTTCGATATAAATCGTCCTCCTTCTATCGCCGACCTCCGCGAAATTTATTTTCCTTTAAATAATTATTATGTCGGGGATCCTCATATACAGGATTTGGTGCCGGATTGTAACCGAAAACCAGGTCGATAAAGCGGTTTAATATAAATGCTGTAGCTCCCCATATTACATGTTTATTATGATAGTAAAAATACACATCATATTTTTTGCCGCGATAATTCCACTTTTTAACTTCAAACCTGGTATCTTCCAAAAACAGCGATAAGGGAACCTGAAGCACCTCCTCCACTTCATCTTCGCTCAAGCGAAATTTAAAAGGTGGATGCAATATTCCGACAAAAGGCGTGACTAAAAAATTGGTGACTGTAACAAAATCATCTGCTTCACCAATTAATTCAATTTGTCGTGAATTCACTCCGATCTCCTCTTCGGTTTCTCTTAGTGCTGTTTGCAGCAAAGAAGAGTCGCTCGCATCTTTTGCACCGCCGGGAAAAGAAACTTGTCCTTTATGATGCTCGACCAATTCGGTGCGTTGCGTAAATATTAAATGGGGAATATCATTTTTATTTATAAAGAGAATCATCACCGCTGCCCGCACCACCCCATCTGAAGAAAATTTTAATGGCTGATAATCGTTAATTTTTGCTGTACAAAATTCAATTGCGCTCTTAAAGTCTAAATCTTTATCTGGTAAATTCGACATACATATCTCAAATCATTTTGTGAAAATTTAATAAAATTCAAATTCAAAAAAAATGATATAGAATATTCGCCAAATATTTTTCAAAGTTCCATTTTGATAAAAATTTTAAATTGGTTGAAAAGATTCCTCATATTTATTTATACTGAAAAAGTCAGTTAGTTTTAAGTTGTAATTAAAGTTAAACTATTAAAAGAAGGAGCCTCTCATAATGAACAACACGCAATTTGACGGCAAAATCGTTCGAAAAAAAATCAATGAGATGAACCTGAAATCAGTCGGTTTGGCCTCGATCCGGGAATTGAACAGAATTGTTAACAATATTGAGGAAGAAACCGGACAGAAATATATCCGTATGGAGATGGGAATACCGGGATTAGATCCACCCAAAATTGCTGTTGACGCTGAAATCGAAGCTCTTAAAAAAGGGGTTGGTTCAAAATATCCGCCATTCGATGGTATCCCGATAGTTAAAAATGAAATTTCCAGATTTGTGAAAAATTTTATGAACATCGACATTAGTCCGGAAGCATGTTTTCCTACAGTCGGTTCCATGCAGGGATGTTTTATGGGAATGCTGGTTTCCACCAGGAGACTGAAGGGAAAACATAAATTACTATTCATCGATCCGGGCTTTCCGGTCAATAAAAAACAAGCCAGCGTGATTGGTTTGGAAACAGACCGTTTTGATATCTATGAGTATCGGGGAAATAAACTCCGAGATAAGTTAGAATCATATCTTTCACAGGGAAATTTTGGCGCTTTAATTTACTCCAATCCAAACAATCCTGCCTGGATATGTTTTACGGAAAACGAGTTACAAATTATTGGAGAACTTGCCACTAAATATGATGTCATCGTTTTGGAGGATTTGGCTTATTTTGGAATGGATTTCAGAACCGATTACTCAAAACCGGGCGAAGAACCATTTATTCCGACTGCAGCACATTACACAGAC
The DNA here is from genome assembly GCA_964627635.1 of uncultured Calditrichaceae bacterium. GTDB lineage: Bacteria > Calditrichota > Calditrichia > RBG-13-44-9 > RBG-13-44-9 > CAZVKP01. Next base: position 6,357 of record CAZVKP010000144.1, read on the forward strand.
AATTATATTTTAATCATCTCCAGCTCTAAATCCTTCAGCCTGGCGGGGCAGCGAATCGGAATGACAGCGATTTCGGATAAACTATTTTACTCGAAGGGAGACAATCTGGAACCTTATTTTGGCAGCAATGAGTTTGGACGCGCCTACATTTTTGGCGCCATGTATGCGTTGAGTTCGGGTGTCTCACACAGTGCCCAACATGGATTAGCCGGTTTACTGAAAGCAGTAAATGACAGGCAATACAATTACGTTGATGCCGTAAGAGAATACGGCGAGCGGGCAAGCGTGATGAAAGATCTATTTACCAAAAATGGATTTAAAATTGTTTACAGTAAAGATGAGGACAAACCCTTAGCAGATGGGTTTTACTTCACTTTGTCCTATCCCGGTTTTAGCGGTGAAGAATTGGTGGAGGAACTGCTATTTTATGGTATCAGTGCGATATCATTGGTTACCACCGGAAGCGACCGGCACGAGGGGATTCGCGCGTGCGTATCTTTAACCGATAAAAGTCAGTTTCCGGTATTGGAAGACCGACTCAAACAATTCAAAAAAGATCACGATGATGGTTTCAGGGCAATTGATGTTTTTTAGGCAAGTAAGTCAATAAAGTTGAAATTGAGATGTTATGGATAATAATTAATGCTTCGTAGCAAAACAATTGATATGATCGCCATAAAAGTACATTCTCGAACAACATCTTGTTTTTGAAACGTTATTAAGTATATTCATTGTAGATACATGAAAAGGGAACATATGAAGACAAAAATTTCACGTTGGGGTAATAGCGCTGCAATTCGTTTCCCTAAAAATTTACTTGAAGAGCTGGGGATTCAGGAAGGAACGACTGTAGAAATAATTGCCAGGGAAGGAAAAATTATAATCCCTTCGCCGAAAAACCGTTATAAACTCGGTGATTTGTTGGAAAAAATTACTCCCGAGAATAAACATCACGAAGTAGACAATGGCAGGGCTATTGGGCAGGAGATCTGGTAATGTCTAAATATATTCCTCATCGGGGAGATTTTATTATGATTAACTTCCAGCCGCGACAAGGCAGGGAACTTACAAAACGCCGTCCCGCACTCGTCATTTCTGCATCAGCGTATAATCAAAAAGTCGGACTTGCCATTTGTTGTCCTGTCACTTCACATCAAAAAGGCTATCCATTCGAAGTCGAACTTTCAGAAGAACTACCATTAAATGGAGTAATTTTAGCTGATCAAATTAAATGCCTGGACTGGCAAAAACGAAAAGCTGAATTTATTTCTAAAGCTACTGAAGATATCCTGGAAGAAGTACTCGAAAAATTACACGTTTTATTGTTTTCGAATTGAG
>CAZVKP010000145.1:0-4492 GCA_964627635.1 uncultured Calditrichaceae bacterium
ACAATTTTTGTTCAAACTCTAAATATTGAACACCTACGGCGTTCATGGTTTGGAGATGAATTCGGGTTTCTACAAATATTGAATTCTTAGAGGAATTCTAAGACAAGTTCCGTAGGAACTTTATATTTGTAGCAGTCATAAACATTTTCTAAAAATACAAGAACCTCGTAGTTATTCCTATTGTAAAAATATGAATATTTATACCGCCGGTTTTAGTTTTTACACAATCTATCAGTTTGTAATCAGTAATGAAAATAATGGTACGAAAATTTATTTAACGAGCTTAACTATTTTTAGAAAGATTTTCCTTATCTTACCACCACCATTTTCCTCACCTTTACTTTTCTGCCGCTTTGCAACCGAACAACATACACGCCACTGGCTTTGTCCTGTGGTTGCCAGTGGATAAAATATTCTCCTTGCTCCTGCACCCGATTCACCAAAGTAGCAACTTTTTGTCCCAGTAAATTGAAAATATCCAGTTTGACATGTGAACTTTGCGGAATCCAGTAACGAATGGTGGTAGCGGCATTAAAGGGATTGGGGAAATTCTGGTAGAGCCGGAACTGATTTGGCACATTTGGTGGTGCTGGGGCAGTGAAGGTGAAAACATCCTCTGAATCTGCTGGTTGGTGGTAATAAATTTCAAAATAAAATTTAGAATTCAGATAAGGAGAGTCTTCAACCCCCCGGGGCCAATAACCGTATAATACATCTGCTTCAAATCCCAAATTCTGCTCATCATAAAGAGCTCCTTCATCATAGTCAGACAACATGACGAAAAAATATTCCCTTGCACCTAAATCATCTGGGTAACGATTTTCACCGGTTTCCGGATTGATCGTCGTCAACCAGCCCATATCCCAGCGCTTATTTGCCGGGGCAATGTCATTATCCTCCACAAAACACACATTTACCTGCCGGGGATTTTCCGGTTCATGAATATCATAGGCAGCAAAAGGCAAATACCCAGTCCCGGCATATTCAAATCCTAAATCCCGTCGGTAAACCGCTCCTTTGGATGCCCAGCCATCTGCCGGACCACTGGTAGTATCGTCTTGAAATTCAAGACGAACCGGTACTAAATCCTCCTCTTGAAGGTTTGGTAACTCAAACCACCCAGGATTTAGGGCAGGGATAGAAATACCCGGACCGAATTTTGAATCTTGAGTAACACCAAATATCCAGCGTTCCCCGGTAAAATCATATCCTCCGTAAAAACTTTCTATGGGGGAAACCACTTTAAAAAGCATCCCATCAATTATTGGAAATGGCTTTAGGTGATTACTACTGCTTTGGTTGTCCAGTTTTATTATACCTGTGCTCAAGTCCTTTAACAACCAGTGCCGGTTATCCGGGAAGGTGATTTGATATTGATGTCCCATCAGCTCGCCGGGATTGACCACAATTGCGGTCACCCTACCCGTACTGTTACCCCTGGAATGGTTTACCGCAAGTGTATCACCTGCTCCTGCAGCATAACCAGGATTTGTTCCCTGTGCAGTAACCGGTATATGCACCAGTGGAGATTCCTTAACTGGCAGGGGATTATTCGGATCATCATCGTAATAGTAAGCGGTAATCGCGAAGTAATATACTTTTCCGTCAATGAGTGGGTGACCGGTAAAATGATCTTCATCGACAAAAAAGTAACGTTGCAATCCCGAGTTGGTGCCAAAGGCTAACACCTCATCAACAATCAAAATTGTTTGCGGGTCGATTTTTTTTCCAAAAATATAGGCAGGCGGGGTTTCCTTATCAAAGGTGGCAATCCGAACCGCTTCATCGAGTGAAGCATTTTTATTGGGCAATTGCCATACATTATAGCCTTCAAACCGGTAGTCTGCCTGTAAAGTATTCTCTTCTATCTGCTTCAACGATTCCAAATCACTTCCCCAATCCAACACAACGCGACCATTGGATGCTGAGGTTAATACCCTGGGAGTTGGCGGTGTTTCGGGAATTTGAAAGTGATTCTTATGATAATAATTGGCAAATAAAGCGTTGTATTTCAAGACTTCTACGCTTGTAAGCCGGTTATTTCCCAAACCACCAATAAGCGCAAACACTACTTCCTGCGTGTCACCTGGCTGCATGTTAAACGGTCCGCTGGTCATACGAACCTCGCGACCGCCGGGAGGCATATTTCTGCCCTGCCCATCCACATCTCCCTGACCGGTGATTGGATCACCACTTACCGGAAATTTTGTGAAGGAACTGTTGGTCGTATCATCCCCCCGTAAATAAGGAGCTGGATATGCGGTGTCCGGTGTTGCAGAAAATCCATTAAGTTGATTGTACCACTCCAATGTTCCCTCATAATCTCCTATGATAGGGTTATCGGATGGCAAGCCCGTTGCACTGTAAGGGAAAGCCGTCATAGGTAAATTTTTAAAGCCGATTATTTGCTCTAAATCAAAGTAAGCGGTTTCGCCGGGCGCCGGAACAATCGGTCCCTGTACCAACCGGTAACCCACTGCCGCCGGCGGCAGATCATATTTTAAAAATTCATCATCCTGTGCTTCCCCATTATAGGCAAATCCCAGGTCTAACAACGTATCACAGCCTGCAAAATCATTACCGAAATCACCGATGTCGGTATCGCTCCAGCGAGCCACAAACATGGAATCGATACTGTAGTCCGATTCATTAATAATACGGTAACGCTGGAAAACCATCTGTCCCAACGGACCCTCCGATTTATAGCCCCATATGGTAACCTGCACCTCCAGACCTATAGGAGGTGACCCCACCAGCGACATAACCGTTCCTGCATCCAAATCGTTGAAGACAGTCCAGATCACCTGGTCGGCATTCGCCAGACCGGGCATTTCTCCCTTGGATGGTTCAAATTTACCATTTCCGTTCAAATCGTAAAATGGGGCACCAAACTCAACCGGCCAGGATTCCCAATCCGCCTCATATTGCGATCGCACCTTCTCCATTTGCTCCTGAGTCACTTGATCCGGTTCAACAGAAAAATATTCCGCCGCATCTTTGCGAAGCTCATCTTCGGTCATGGTTTGCCAATCACGACGAATACGATAAATCCTAAAATCCTCCACAGTCGGAATGGGACCCGGTATGGTACCGATCACATAATGTTGTCCGCCCACTCGCAATTTCGGTAATTCGCTTACCGTATCCTGCACAATGCCACCCCAAATTAAACCATCCTGAAAAATCACATTGGCAGTTCCCCTGGGATACAAGACACCGGGATTGCCACTAATGGGATGTCTTCCGGACCATCCATCCGAGGCGATCCAACCGGATATGTTATTGATATTAAATAAAGTTGAGTGGGATAAATCTCGGCTGATGTTCTCATTAAATGGTCGTGATTTGCGGTCTAACTCGGAACCGGGAAAAACATTTGTCGGCAAGGAAAATGTTACAAAAAGAATCAGCCCAACAACAAATTTTGACTGCATCATCAAGCCCTCCCATTAAAATGACTAAATGATTTAAAAAAATAGTATTATACAAAGGGTCGGAATTTGGCAAGTTGCTACATCTGATATTCCCCCTCTCCTTAAATTCAAACATAGTTAATTAATACATCTTAATGATAAAAATAACAAAAGTCAACCGTCAAAATTTGGAAAATCGATTTTGTGGTATTTGAGAAAGCGATAAGGTACACTTTTTAAATTATTGGAGGATTACGCTAAGAGTCATAATTCTGAGTTTTACATCCACAGACGCTGAAATTATTATCTGTCTATTATTTTGTTCCGGATTCATGAAGTGGGGTAACTTGAGTGAATCCTAACGAACGAGTATCATTTTCCTGGTTTGAACTTCACTTTTAAATTTCAGGCGTGAAATATAAATACCGCTGGCAACCGGACGACCATCATCATTGGTACCATCCCATTTGACTATATCACCTTTATTGAAAAATCCATCAACCAATGTTCGGATTTTCCGACCATTTATATCAAAAATAACCAATTCCACATTACCGCTGGTATCGATGGAAAACGGAATATGCGTTTCGGGATTAAACGGATTGGGATAGTTTTGATATAGCTGAAATTTGGATGTCAGGTTTACAACATCTGCAATTTTGATGTCCGTTTCTGTTGCTTGTTTCAGCACCCAGTTCACCGGATCGAATTGGACATCCTCCACTGATTTTTCAATGGGTATTTCAAAACTTTGAGTCTGTAAAGAATCCCATATAGCGATGGTATCCAATGTTCCATCCGTGTAGGTTAAATGAATATCGATCGGCATTTTGAATACCGGCACGCCCTGTTCAGGATCAACCTGATCCTGAACCACTTCAAGCAAGAGAAACTCCTGATCGTCCCGATTGAAAGTCTGATATCCCCATCTGTATTCGGGAAAACGAGACTCAAAAATCCATTGCTGGAAAAACCAAGCCAGTTCCCGTCCGCTCTTCATTTCACTAAAATCCCGGAATTGGGCAGTCGTCGCATCATCGTGCTTGAAATCGGGATGGTTGGGGTAATCATGCAAAATC
>CAZVKP010000145.1:4502-5959 GCA_964627635.1 uncultured Calditrichaceae bacterium
AATCTCAAAAAATATAGAATCTCCCAGCACATGCCGTAGCATATGCAGAACCCACATGCCTTTGGTATAGACCGTGCGGGCAAATATGTTGTGGGGATCTTCGGTATTGTATCGGAATATAGGATCGGTACCCCAACTATTAATGGAACTGAGTGAAGCATTAATATAATTGTGATATGATTGATCACCATATGCTCTTTCCAACCACACAGCTTCACTGAATGTGGCAAATCCTTCATTCAGCCAGATATGCTGCCAGTCCGCACAGGTAACCAGATTACCAAACCATTGATGCGCCAGTTCATGCGCATAAATGGTTTCCCAATTTTCCGCAACTCTTCCAATACTGCTGCATGTTTGATGTTCCATTGCGCCCCCGAATTCAAATTGGGCATGACCATACCGTTCTTCCACGAATGGGTACATCCCAAATGCATCACTATAGACTTCCAGCATTTGGGGTAGGGGTTCAAATACAACCCTGGCTGTTTCCAGTTCATCGGGGTAGACATAATAATCTATCGGCATAAATTTACCCGGTTCATATTCCCAGGAATCACTAAAAGTTGCATAATTGGAAATGGCAAGTGAAACCAGATAGGTCGTAATCGGGAATCGTTCCTTCCAAACGTAAGTTTTTGTATTATCGGCGTGTGAAATTTCATCCTGTAATAGTCCGTTTGAAACCGCAATTAACGAATCCGGCACCGTGACGCTCACGCTCACCGAATCCAATTTATCTGAAGGACCGTCCTTACACGGCCACCAGGTTCGTGCCATAAACGGTTCACTCAAAGTTGAAATTGACACATTTCCCGAATTCAGCGAATTAAAAGCAAAACCCATGAATCCGGCGGGTCTTGGTACACCTGAATAGGTTATGGTTACCGAGAATGTGTCCCCGATTGAATAGGTTTTATTCAAATTCAAACTGAGAACCCAGTCCGAATGAGACCAGTTGCTTACGTTCCCACTTACGCTGAAATTATCCCAGGGCGTGAGATCTTCTCTGGAATCGAAGTTCAAATTAATTTGATTCAATTGATTGATATTGCTTTTAAATACACCGGTCACCCGGCTTTCCAAATTGTTGGGATCAGTGGAAATATTAAAATTCAAATCATAATAAAGCTGATCGAAATCGGCGGAATCCGGTGAGACAAAACTCTGTTCATTATTAAATTGGCGGACAAAACTTTGCCTCTCACTTCGACTCACTTCCTGACTATTTTTATATAATTCCTTAATTTTTTGAGTATCGGTCTGCTGTGCCGGAACGATAGAATACAAGCAAGACAACACAAAGACAATCAGAATTCGCATTTCTACATCCCTTTATTCATTTAAATAATCAAACCATTTTGATTATTTAAAGTTCAATACCAAATCTCACACTATTTACCCGAACAACCCCACATTTCAATTTTTTTGTAAATTTAATCAATGAACAGATCCAA
>CAZVKP010000145.1:5969-7626 GCA_964627635.1 uncultured Calditrichaceae bacterium
CTGAACATTGGTTTGATGGGAATGCAAATTGGCATATTCCTTGAAATTTCTGAACAGTTCTTTTTTTAGCTCATCGCCGGTAATGCCGGTTTTTGCTAATTTTACACCTTCCCAAATTAATTGATGCAAGTATTCCTGCTCATGTTCAATTCTTCTCATAATATCCTGCTGAGATTTAGCCGGTTTGCCGTGTCCCGGAATTAAACAATCCAGGTCATAATCTGTTACCAGCTTTTTAAACCGCTTTAAGCTTTGCCAATATTTACGGGTACTGTTCAATATAAATGGGGCTGGAATCTGAATTAACATATCTCCCGAGAGAAGAAGCCGTTCTTCCGGGATCACGATAGCACTCATATCGGTGGCATGACCCGGCACATGGAAAAAAGTAAATGAATAGGGATCGATGCCCCGCAGCTCGCCATCCGCCACGTAGCGGATGTTGTCCGGAAACATTAAATGGTCGATTTTCTCGAGCCCCTGTTTACGAAACACTCCCTGTAGATAACGAACATCGTTATCCCGAACTGACTGAGATTTTTCGGAGACCGCTTGATGCCCATAAGTGGGATATTCCCGAAAAGCGCTCCAACCGGATATATGGTCCCCATGAGTATGTGTTAACAACACGATCAGGTTACGGATGTTTTGTTGGTCTATAAAATTTTTAATACGTTCAACTTCTTTGGGAAACACACCCGGATCAACAAGGTATGCGGAATCGCCTTCATAAATTAGGGAAGAATTCATTCCTAAAAACTGACTGCTGAAACGCCTTCTCATCTTAACTTTCCTTTATTCAATTTAACAGGGGTAATTTACAAAATTCATAACGGAATTGCAGCCCTTTGATGAATCTATCCAATTAGCACATCTACATAAATCACGTATCACGCATCACGAATCAGCAAACTATATTAATCCCCAATTGCAAAAATCGTTCACAGGTATTAATATATTGCCTCATTAACGGATTTAGAACTATGTTCAGCGATTTATTTGCACAGATTGATTTTATCCATATTTTTATTGCCGCGTTTCTTTTTGTGATCGGAATTTACATTGCCCCAATTATTGTGGACAAAAACATCAAATGGCTGCTTGTCTATCCCCGCTGGGTGGCTCGACTCATGGAAAAATATTTCTCAGACCGCTGGGGCTTTTTGCCCCTGTTTTTGATAATTCTGGCACTGAACAATCTTTCTCTTTTTACCGGATTTCTTTCCGGCTACCTGATCATCTTCCCATTCCTGTTCGCGCTATTAACCGGATTCAATGTGGCGGTGGTGGGTTACGATTTGATGGGCTGGCAGGGCATCTGGCATCTGCTGGTAAATCCGGTGGCGTGGCTGGAATTTCCCGCGGCCTGGATCAGCTTCGGCTTGGGAATCCGGCTGGCTTCGGTAACCGCAGCGACGCTTAATTGGCAAACCGCCGGCGAGATTTTTATGATGTTACTGCCGCTCTATCTGAAATATGTTTTTACGCTATTACTAATTGCTGCACTCTTGGAATCCGGGCTCATCCGCTGGGCTGCACAATATAAAGACAAGTTGTAAGCAAAAAACCGCTTTTCAATAACCATTTTAAATTATTCCCTAACTAGTGTCTGGCTGAATATTCACAACTTATTGTAAATATGTTAGTTATATTCAAC
>CAZVKP010000146.1:0-7584 GCA_964627635.1 uncultured Calditrichaceae bacterium
AACATCCGGTATCCGGCATCCGGCATCCGGTATCCAATATCCGGCATCCAGTATCCGGCATCCAGTATCCTGTATCCTGTATTTAATTTCGAGTTTCAAATTTCCAGTTTCAAAAAATTCCAGTTTCCAGTTTCAAAAAATTAAAGGATCAGGGCGAGCCGCTGAGTGGGAGAAAAGCGAGGAAAGGTATCAATTTGAAAGTGATTCAGAAACTGCTAAGCCATGATGCCATACAAACCACCCTGAAACTCATCGAGCGTCTTTAATTTGTTGAAGATATTTTTAAACTTGACTTTAAAAATATCCATGTTATATTTAAAGTATGTTTGAACGTTGGATTAAATTAAAAAAGAAAAAGAGTGGTCTTATTATTGGTCCACGCAGGAGTGGCAAGACGACACTCTTAAAAATGCGCTTTCCGGAATATAATTATATCACACTGGATAATCTCGATTATTTAAACTGGGCGAGCGGGGATGCAAAAGGACTGATTGATTATCTCGGTCCAAAAGCTATCATAGATGAGATTCAGCGTAAACCGGAACTGACCATTGCAGTAAAATATGCGATAGATAACCAGAATGCCCATATACTCATGACAGGTTCAAGTTCAATTGGTATGCTTGATACCATGACTGACACTCTTGCCGGTAGAATTCAGATATATTCCCTACCAACAGCCTGTTGGGGTGAAAATCTTGGTCCTCCTTCGCATAAAATATTTGAATCAAACAGCAACCCTATCCAAATTAAACAAGGACAGCGCGCATTATCTGATACATTAACTTACGGATTGTTCCCTGAAATAATAATGCAGGAAAAGCCGCAAGATAAAAAGGAGCTGTTGCAGAATTATCGGGATACTTATTTTACCAGAGATTTAATGCAATTATCCAATATGGAAAACATGGAAGGTCTTTTAGCCATATTTCATCATTTAGCGAGAAGCATTGGATCTCACCTGGAAGTTTCTAATTTTGCGCGAGAGGCCGGTTTGAGCTATCCCACGACCAAAAAATATCTGAATAATATGCACTATTCGGAGTTAACCTTTCGTCTATTTGGATATCAATACGGTCCGGCGAAAAGATTTATTAAAGCGGCAAAGACCTATTATTCAGACAATGGCATTTTAACCAGTCTCAATATTCCTTTAAACGAGGGGCAACTTTTAGAAAACTTTGTAATTTCTGAATTTGAGAAAAGAAGAAAACTCGGCTTTATTCAATCTGATCGCTTATATTATTATAAAAGTGCGGCAGGGAGAGAAATAGACCTTATTTTCGAGAGCGAAAATGATATCTATGCGATTGAAATAAAGAATACACTCCGACCCTCTCGCAGGGATGCTAGTAATCTGCAAGAGTTTTCAAGAGCGATGAAGAAGAGAGTAAAAATGTACCTCTTTTATCCAGGGGATGAGTACGGCTCGATAAATGATGTTAAAGTCATTCCTGTTGCCAGTCTATTCAGAGGACAATAATCATGTTTGCTGAAACCTTATAAACCACAATGTTATACGCCCATTTTGCACGGGGTGACAAGCGCTAAACCGTTCCTTTTCTATAAATCTTAACATTTTTCATATAAAACCATAACTTTTATTATTGAAGAATATGATTGTATGCTTTACTCAGCATGTTGTAAAATAACGCATTATTGTTAATATTAATATATTCTGACCCACCCCCACATTCCCCCTCCCTAATGCATTAGGGAGGAAGATGCAAGGGGGAGGGTCAAAGTAGTGCAATTGCATAATAATACGTTTAGCTGATCTAATGACATAATCATTTTGAAGAATACTTCGACTTTAAAGTTTTCGTCTGAATACTGAATGGCATTGCAGAATTGTGATTTCACATTTTGAGACTTATTTTATCCGCTGGTGAGTATTTACAATTGAACCGGTGAGCCGGAGAGTGGGAGAGACGGCGAGTGTGGACTTCTCCACTTTTATTATTAGTCAACTGTTTTTTTCCTCGGTTCGCCGTTTCTCCAATACTCCATCACTCCATCACTCCGTTTCCCCGTCTCACCGACCTGATTTAACATTTTTATGGACGATGAACTATCGGACTAAATTCCGGTTTCGAGTAATATCCAGTATCTCACGAATCACGCATCACCCTTCACGCCTCACGCCTCACGCATCACTGTACCATTCATTCATATTCCCAACCGTGCAAAATTTTACTTTATGTACCATTTCTTCATAATCCCACCGGTACAATGCTTCCAATCCACCGTTTTTTTTAAAATTCCCATACTACCGTATCATTTTAAGTAAAAATAAAATAGCATAACTTTCTGGTAATTATTAACTTATAATTACAAAAAATAATTTTGGCATCCCAATTGAATAAAAATATAAATAAAGGAAATCATGTACATTTTTGTAAGTGACCTGTCGGAGATACATTCAATGGAATTTAATCTATTACTATTCCGGCAATATCATAAAAGGTAAAATTATTGGAGAAAGTTCTATGGCATTAAAAAGTATAAATCCGCATAATGGTCAGGTAATCCACGAATATGAAGAAATGAACAGCGCTGAGCTTCAGAATATTTTAGAAGGTGTGGATGTTACCTTTCAGAGTTGGCGAAATACCGGTTTTAATGAACGCAAAGATTTGATGCAAAACGCATCGAGTATTTTGCTGGAAAATTTGGATGAATATGCGGAATTGATGGCAAAGGAGATGGGTAAGCCGGTAACTGCCGGCAGAGCAGAAGCAGAGAAATGTGCATGGGTCTGTGATTATTATGCGGAGAATGCCGGGAAATTTTTAGAAAAGGAAATGAGCGAAACAGATGCCCGTAAGAGTTATGTCACTTTTCAGCCGCTTGGTGTTATTTTAGCCGTCATGCCATGGAATTTTCCCTTTTGGCAGGTTTTCCGGTTTGCAGCTCCCGGATTAATGGCTGGCAATGGAGCGGTTTTAAAACACGCCTCCAATGTTCAGGGATGCGCTCTGGCAATAGAGGATATATTTAAGCAAGCAGGCTTTCCGGAAGATATTTTCCGAACGCTTATCATCGGGAGTAATAAAATTGATGCCATCATTGAAAATCCGCTGATAAAAGGCGTCACCCTCACCGGAAGTACCGTTGCCGGACGGGCAGTCGGTAAAAAGGCAGGGGAGAGGTTGAAGAAAAGTGTACTGGAATTAGGTGGAAGTGATCCATATATCATATTGGAGGATGCCGATATCGAAAAAGCAGCGACGACCTGTGCAACAAGCCGATTGATCAATTCCGTACAAAGTTGCATTGCAGCCAAACGGTTTATTGTGGTTGAACCGGTATTGGAAAAATTTCAGGAATTGTTTATCGAGCAGATGAAATCGAAAAATATGGGAGATCCGCTTGATGAAGAAACGCAGGTGGGACCGCAGGCACGACACGATTTAAGAGATGATTTGCACCGGCAGGTAACGGAAAGTATTGAAAAAGGTGCACAATGTGTTTTGGGTGGTTCGCTGCCCGACGGTGAAGGCGCCTATTATCCACCAACGGTGTTAACAAATGTGCGGAAAGGAATGCCGGCATATGATGAAGAAATTTTTGGTCCGGTTGCTGCAATTATTCAGGCAAAGGATGAAGAGGAGGCGATTCGGTTGGCAAATGACTCTCCGTTTGGATTGGGGGCAGCGGTATTTACCGAAGATGAACAAAAAGGTGAGCAAATTGCCGCCCGGGAGCTGGATGCAGGATCATGCTTTGTTAATGCGTTTGTGAAATCCGATCCCAGATTACCCTTTGGTGGAATTAAAGATAGTGGCTATGGCAGGGAATTATCCCATTTCGGGATAAAGGAATTTGTCAACATCAAAACCGTTTATGTTTAATAATAGAGAATTATGATTGTATATATAAAACACCAATTGTATAACAATGCATTATTGTAAATATTATTAGTTTCTAACCCACCCCCACACTCCCACTCCCTAATGTATTAGGGAGGGGGTTAAAAGGGGAGGGTCAAAGTTAAGCGAACGTATAATAATACGATTAGCTGATCTAAAAGTATAATCATATTGTTAATTACCTGTAAACTTCGATTTAAGAACGCATTCATAATTTATCATTATTAAAGAATTGGATTGATGAATATGACGATTTTTTCGAATAGAACCGAAGCAGGACAAAAACTGGCAAAAGAACTACTTGAATACAAAGATAAGGAAAATGTCATCATTTTCGCTTTACCCCGCGGGGGTGTACCTGTGGGGCTGGAAATTACCAAAGAACTGAACGCAACGTTAGATGTCTTTTTGGTCAGAAAATTGGGAGTTCCCGGTCAAAAAGAGCTGGCGATGGGTGCAATTGCCTCAGGTGATATTACCGCTATGAATAACGAGGTGGTAAATATGTTGAATATTTCCGATGACTCCCTCAATGAAGTAATCGAAAAAGAAAAAGAGGAATTGAAGCGAAGGGAAACGGTGTATCGGGGAGATCGAAAATTTCCGGATGTAAAAGGTACTGTTGTCATTTTAGTGGATGACGGAATTGCGACCGGAGCAAGTATGAAAGCTGCTGTAAAAGCAATAAAAACGAGTGAACCGGCAAAAGTAATTGTCGCGGTACCAACTGCACCTAAGCAATCCTGTGGGGAATTGGAATCTATGGCAGACCAAACAATTTGTCTATCCACGCCGGAGCCGTTTAGAGCAATCGGATTGTGGTATGAAGAATTTTCCCAACTGGATGATGATGACGTCAGAAATCTCTTAGAACAAGCACAAAAATTTTAACAAAGTGATGAAGTAATATGACTATGAAGGATGGCTTAGTACAAATTCCTATAAATGATGCAACAATAAAAGGCGATCTGGTTATACCGGAACACTCGAACGGTATTGTGATGTTTGCACACGGCAGTGGAAGCAGCCGGCATAGTCCCGGAAATCAAAAAGTTGCCAGGACATTGCAGGAAGCACAAATTGCAACTTTACTCATCGATCTGCTGACTGAAGAGGAGGCTGAGGTTGATATGCAGACACGGGAACACCGGTTTAATATAGATTTACTTGCCGAGCGAATAGTTGGAGCCACGGAATGGCTGGAGGATAACGAGCATACACAGCATTTAAATATTGGTTATTTTGGAGCCAGTACCGGCGCCGCCGCCGCCGCTCTGATAGCTGCAGTGAAGAAGAAGAGCGTTGTTAAAACAGTAGTTTCCCGCGGTGGACGAAGTGATTTAGCAGCGCATGTATTCGATCAGTTAACAATACCGGTATTATTCATTGTGGGTGGGAATGACCCACAAATTTTAAAACTTAATAAAGAAGCATTACCACAATTACCACCTGGGTCAAAATTGGAAACCATACCCGGAGCAACGCATTTATTCGAAGAAGCCGGTGCGTTAGAGCAAGTTGCAAATATTTCAAGAGATTGGTGCTCAGCACATCTTAAAAGAGATACTTCATTATAATAGAGACCAGCTCTTTGACATTGATATTAATTGGTAAGTCTTAAATTAAAAATATTAACTAATTTATGGAGGTACTAAGAGATGAAGCTTTTTAAAATGTTACAATTTTCAGCTTTACTTTTTTCAATTTTAATTGTGGGCATTTTTTGTGAAGCAGAAGAAAGTGATACCTTTAAACAGAAAAAATTGAAATTGCGGCAAGAGATTGACAAGACCATTTTGGATATCGATCAGGAATTAGTCGTTTTACATGAACATTTAGAAAAAGAGATAGAAGACAGAAAACCCTTGATCAAGAATAAAATACAGGAACTTCAGGCAGCCAGGGAAAAACTGGAATCCACGAAAGAAAATTTGGATGACGTTTCGGAAAGTGAATGGAAAAGTTTTAAAGAAAAAGTACAAAGTGATCTGAATAATATCTCAGTAAAATTACAGGATATTAAGATGAAACGTTTAAAAGATGTGCCTCCAAAACAGCCGGTATATCCTTAATATCGCTGTTATAGTATAATATAGCTGAAAATTGTTTAGCACGCATTTTTTAAATTGAATAATAAGTGTACATAAAGTTGATTAAAATAAATAAGGAGGAGAAAAATATGAGACGTTTAGATGGTAAAGTTGCAGTTGTAACCGGAGGCGCTTTGGGAATAGGAAAAGCGACATCCGTTCTTCTGGCAAAAGAAGGTGCAAAAGTTGCCGTAACGGATATTTTAAAGAGTGAAATTAAAGATGTTGTCTCTGAAATAACGGATAACAACGGAGAAGCAGATTATTGGACACTGGATGTAACAAATGAAAAGGAAGTGGCTAAAGTATTCGAGAAAGTAAACAAGAAATTCGGGAAAATCGATATTTTAGTGAATAATGCCGGTATTGCCGGTGTCAATAAACCGACTCATGAAATTGAAGAGGAAGAATGGGATGAAGTGATGGATGTGAATGTTAAAGGTGTGTTTTTCTGTACAAAACATGCGATACCGTATATGAGAGAAAATGGAGGGGGTAGTATTATCAATATGTCTTCAATTTATGGAATTATCAGTGCCCCGGATATTCCGCCTTATCATGCTTCAAAGGGGGCAGTCAGGTTAATGACTAAGACAGATGCACTCCACTATGCACAGGATAAAATCCGGGTTAATTCGGTGCATCCGGGTTATATATGGACGCCGTTAGTAGAGGAATTGGGCAAAAAATCGCCTGAAGGCGTGCAGAAATTCCGTGAAAAATTAGATAGTTTACATCCCATAGGTCATGTGGGAGAGCCGGACGATATCGCTTACGGGGTGCTATATTTGGCTTCCGATGAAGCAAAATTTGTGACCGGAAGCGAGTTTGTTATCGATGGTGGCTACACAACTAAATAATTAATTTTAAATTTTATTGAGAAACAAATTTTGAATCCAAGTTGATAGTAGTATAAATAAATAATAGGAGGAAGGAATATGGCATTTAAGTTCATACCGGAAAAAAATGTAGAAGTACCGGAAATTGAATTTCAAGAGAAGGTGGTGTTACCTGCGAAGGATACAGCGCTTGTAGTAGTGGATATGCAGAATGATTTTGTTAAAGAGGGTGGTAATTTGGTTGTTCCTGCTGCAACCGAGACCATACCGAATATCCAAAAACTGCTGCTCTCAGCCAGAAATTCTGATGTTCATATTGCGTTTACACAGGATACGCAATTGGAAAATGATCCGGAATTTAACATTTGGCCGCAGCATGTTAAGCAAGGCACCTGGGGATGGGAGATTATCGACGAACTGAAACCCCAAAATAATGAAATTGTCTGTACCAAAAACCGATACGATGGGTTTTATGCAAGTTGGTTAGACCATTTATTGAGCCATATCTGGAAAGTTAACAATGTAATTATCGTGGGAACGGTTGCAAATATTTGTGTATTGCATACCGCAGCTTCAGCCGGATTGAGGTGGTTTCATGTGGTGTTGCCAGCGAATGGAACCTCTGCTATAACCGAATTTGATCAAGCGCTCACTTTACGCCAGGTTTCTTACCTGTACGCCGGCGAAGTTGTAAAATCAGTTGATGATATTCATTTTGAGTGATCTTAAATAGCCCCATTATTAATATAGAAACGACAAATCGTAAAAATTGCCGGACTTTTG
>CAZVKP010000147.1:0-7526 GCA_964627635.1 uncultured Calditrichaceae bacterium
AGTTTGAACAAAAATTGTCAGATTATAAATTGCTCATTCAGTTTTATTGATATCTGTTAATCAAAAACTAGTTTTTACACAGTCTGTGAGTTTGGACGCAGTTATAACGAATTTATTTTAAAAAATATTTTCTCTTCAATTTATTGAATATCCTGTCTTTAAAATCATTTTTTCCATTTTCATTAATTTAATTTCGATCTTGACATTGGAGAAAATTGTGCTAATTTTCTCAAAATTAAGTGGGAATGTATTTTAGTTTGTTTTCATATGGAGGTTTTTCATGCCCTTCCGGATGTATAAATTTGTTGTTTTGCTTTTTGTATTTATGTTAACCTCATTGGGCTGGACACAAGGCGAAGCAACCATGCTATTTCTTCGCATTCCAAATTCTCCCATGTTAAACGGAATGGGCAGAACAGGAACCGCCCTTCCCACCACAGATGTTCACGGATTTTATTTTAATCCGGCACAGTTGGGATATGCAAGCCAAACAACTAACGTTGCATTTCAATTCTATCCATCCAAAACAGATTGGCTTCCGCAATTCAACATAGCGGATATGGCATATGATAGTTATGCCTTGAATCTGGGATATAATTTCGAAAATATATCGTCTGTTTTCCCTTTTAGTGTGGGCTTCGGATACATGAAAGGACAACTCAATTATGGCATGTCTATTTGGACCGGAGAACAGGGACCTGATGGGGGGTTCGGTCAAACTTTTCGCAAAGACTACTTTCATGAATACGCATTTGCAGTCGGTTATAATTACATTTTCAATTTATATGCAGGAATAGGATACAAGAAAATTTTTTCAAGTTTATCACCTACCGGATTACCTTGGGATAGCCAAAGTGATAAAGTGGAAGGTGATGCTTTTGACTTTGGATTCCTTGTCACTTTCCCAGTTTTGAAACTATTTCCTGAAATACAGTCTTTTAAAATAAATTCGGGAAACATCTTTTACCCATCATTCGACTTTTCATTGGGTTATGCTCAGACCAATATCGGAGATAAGGTGAGTAATCTCATTATCTTACAGGCTGATCCGTTGCCTCGGACAGCTCAATTTGGTTTCGGTTTTTCTGCTGGTTTGGATGTTGAATTCGGAGAAACATTTTTACGGGCGATCGGAATTTCATGGACACGGCAGGCAGACGACATGTTGGTGCAAAGGAATGGAGAAGACATCACCTATCAAAAATTTCTGGGTGACATAAATATTGGTAAACATCTAATTGATGGGGAAAGTGATGACAAAGTTGAATTCCACCAGGGATTTCGATTTAACTTTTTGGATTTTTTTCAATATACCTGGGGAAATTTTAACGGTCCCGGATGGGAACTCATAAAGACCAAAGGTTTTGGAATAAAGGCAAAAGGTGTCCTTAAAATATTGAGCTCAATTAATAATTCTAAAAGTTTGAGATTATTCACCGATCATTTTGACATCCAATATTTTAGATCGGAAATTAAAACAGAAACTTCCGATCATCCACTAAACAAAACTAAGTATCAAGGCATTTCTATACGTTTATATGGTTTTTAATCTAACTGCCTCCAAACTGAGTTTGGAGGCAGTTAGAAATGGATGTGCCTGGTATCCATTTTTCGTGAAAAAATGGATCTTGGTCATGAATTATTCTTCTTCCGGCGGAGATGATGTCTCAGTTGCGACATCTGCCACGCTGATGGTCACACTGTTCTGATCGGATAATCCTGCGTCATCTTCCACTTTAAATGTCACTGTATATTCACCTTGCTGATCGGATCCGGGTGTCCACATGAAGGTGCCGGAATTACTATCAAAGTCAGCACCATCTGGCAGATCATCTGCTGAGAATTTGAGCTTACCGTCATCTTCCGGATCCGGATCGCTTGCTTGTATTGTAAACACAAGCTGTTCACCTTCACTTACTTGCTGATTGCCCACAACCTGTAATTCGGGCTGCCGGTTATTGTTTTCAACTTCCAAAACAGCAGTTGACCCATCAGATTCTCCAAGCGGATCGCTTACAATATAACTAACTTGATAACTGCCTGCCTGATCGAATTCCGGTGTCCATTTAAGGGTTCGGGAATCAGGATCGAATGATGCACCCGCTGGCAGATTCTCAACATTGTAGATGAGTTTTCCGGCGTCCTGAGCATCAGGATCGCTACCTTCCGGTAATACGATGCTGAATGTCTCATTTTCTGTGGCTCCCAGCGTACTGACTTCCGGAGCCTGCGGCGGGCGATTGACATTTGCTACCTGGATTGTCGCACTCCCTTCTGCACTGGCATCATAGCTGTCCGTAACCGAGTAATTAATCTCATAATTTCCATCCTGCACGAAACTTGGTGTCCAGCGAATGGTGTTGGTCTCAGAGTCAAATTCTGCACCTTCGGGTAAACCTGTAACGTTTACAGTAAGTTTGCCCCGATCCTCCTGATCCGGATCGGAAAATTCCAGATTAACGCTAACTGCCTCGCCCTCATTACCAGCAATCGGAGGCAACGATTCAATTTGTGGTGACCGGTTAACGTTATTTACGGTCACGTTTACTGTTGTATTCGCAGTTAATCCGGCAGAGTCCGTAACTTGTGCAGTGAGCTGATAATTGCCGGATTGCTCAAAACTCGGCGTCCAGGTAAATGCACCGGTCGAGCTGTTGATAACCGCACCGTCCGGCATATTGGTAATTTGATATTTCAACTGTCCGGTGTCCTCCTCATCGGGGTCGCCGCCGCTTAATTTAAAAGACACCAGTTCCTTTTCATTAACTGTGATGGGAGACACCGGTTCAATTTGTGGTCTCCTATTTACATGATTTACCGTGATGCTAATGGTTTCCTGGTCTGTCAATCCCTGGGGGTCTGTCACTGAAAATGAGATATCGGGATATATCCCGGATTGTTCGAAAGTGGGCGTCCATGTAAAGGTTTGGGTTGATCGATTAAAGGTTGCTCCCGCCGGTAAATTGTCAGCAGCGAAAACAATTTTTTCCGCGTCTTCGCTGTCCGGATCATTGCCGGTAATATTTAAGGATAGTGTCTCGTTTTCGTCGATCATTTGGTCAGTAAGCGGTTGCAATTCAGGTGGTCGGTTTACATGATTAACGGTAATGGTGCTCCTTGAGCTGTCTGACAAATTGCCGTCGGTAACGGTAAAGATGATATCATAGGTGGCGGATTGCTCAAATCCTGGTTTCCAGGAAAATGCACCGGTGGTGCCATCAAGCTCTGCTCCTTCCGGTAGTCCGTTGGCAGCATAAGTTAATTTACCTTTATCTTCTTCATCCGGGTCACTGGCAGAAAGTTGATATTCCAGTAATGAATCTTCATCTATAGTGAATGACGGTACCGAAGCCAGTTCAGGTGTTCGGTTCACATGGGTGACGGTTAAGGTAATGGATTCCTGATCTGATAATCCCTGGGGATCTGTGACAGAAAAAGTCACATTCGGGTAACTTCCGGATTGCTCAAAGGTAGGTGTCCATCGGAACACCAGAGAATCTGAATCGAACGCTGCTCCCGTAGGTAAATTTGAAGATTGGTAAACTAATTTACCCTGATCTTCCACGTCTGGGTCGGATCCTTGAATATTAAATTGTAAAAGGGTATTTTCATTTACGGTTTTGTCCCCAATTTCAGTGAGAACAGGTGATCGATTCACATGATTTATTGTGGTAGTAAATGAGGAGGAATCTGCTAAATTTCCGGCATTCATCACCGCCGTGATGTTTGGATAGTCCCCGGATTGATCATAACCGGGAACCCAGGTTAACCGGGCGGTTGTTTCGTCAAAACGTGCACCTTCCGGAAGATTTTTCATAGAAAAGTTTATTTTATTCTGATCTTCCTGGTCCGGTTCTTCGCCGGTAAGTTGAATGGATAATGTATCTCCTTCAGCTAAGGTTTGGTTTTCGATTGGCGCTAATGTTGGTGGACGATCTACATGTTCAACAGTTATGGTAACCGATTCCCGATCTGTTCCTCCGGACCCATCGTCCAATACAAAATCCACTACGTAATCACCGGCTTGCTCAAATGTAGGCTTCCAGCTAAATAATAAACTATCCGAATCGAATTCCGCCCCCTGCGGCAAATTTTCTGCCCGATAGCTTAATTGTCCGATATCTTCGGAATCCGGGTCGCTGCCTTTCAATATCGGGATTGTTAAAAGGGAGTCCTCCGGAATAGTTTGATTGGCAAGCGAGGGCAGTTCCGGCAACCGGTTGATATGTTTAACGGTAATATCGATAGTATCCGATGCGCTTAATTGGCTGCCTGTGGATTCGGTAACGGTAAAAATTATATTGGGATACGTACCTGATTGTTCGAATGTCGGTTTCCACAGGAATAGTCCGGTTTTGGCATTTAGTTCAGCACCTTCCGGTAAATTTTGAGCGGAATAACTGATCGGATCTCCATCCGGATCATGTGCCTGTAACTGCAAAACCAAGCTGCTATCTTCATCAACGGTTTTGTTTGTCAATGCCTGTAACACCGGCTGATTGTTGTGACGCAGAATTTCAGTCTGGGAATCGGTGATTAGAAATACGTGCACATCCTGCTTATGAACCGCATAAGTTTCGGTATCCGGGATGTACTGACCTTCCAGAAAAGGCTGTGTCGGATCCGTGACATTGATGATTTGGAGTCCCAGTTCCCGGTTTGCCAAGTACGCGTAATTTCCGCTTTTAAAGACATGCCCTACAAATCCTTCCGAATTAAACCTGGCAACTTTTTTGGGGAGATTTGGTGATGAGATATCTAAAATGAGCAAGCCACCGGGACCGTCTGCTATATATGCAAAATTATCAACAATTTCCATCTGTATTGCCTGGTAACCCGTTTTATACTCTGTTAATAATTTTGGGCTTGAAGGATCGCTACTATCGTATACCAACAGGCCGCCTTGTTTCGCTGCCACATAAACTTTGTTGTTTTGGTGATAAATACTCCACACCCAGGTTTGAGGAAATTCCAAAGTCAGCGTCCGGGGTTCATTTAAATTGCTGATGTCCATTACACAAAATCCACCGGATCCCAGGGCTACATAAATATGGTTAGAAACCGCATCCACCCAATAGGCGTCTCCCGGTGTATTAACCTGGGTCAATTTGACAGGATTTTTTGGATTGGAAATATCATAAATGCCCACACCCTCGCTCTTGTTCGCAATAAAAAGACGATTGTTTTGAACATCCGCTTGCTGAGCCATATCTTTTGTTTTGATAAAACTTAACATTTGAGGTGCCCTGATATTTTCAACATCCACAATCTGTACACCAGCCCAGCGATTCACAATAAAAAGCAAATCTTCGTGAAAAGTAACATATCGGTTTCCGTCTTCCACCGGAATAGTATCTGACAATGCAGGTGGGGATATGCTGGTAATGAATTCAGCAGTTGCCTTTTGCCCATAAGTAGATGAAGGTAAGACCACCAAAGCTGTAACAATAATTATATTCAGAAAAATAGTAAAGTATTTCATCGGCTCCCCTGGTTTTTCCTCTCTTATTTTTTCAGGAAATTTAATAAAAACAATATATCAAAATGCATAATAAAAATCAAGAAAGTTCACGCTAATTCATGAAAACTGTCACTTGTTTGTGAAAAATAAGTAAGTAATCTCAACAGAGTCGCATTAAATGATCTCGCTAAGCAACCAAGATGACCGTTAAAGTTTGTGCAATGAGCGGGAATATCAAATTGAGTTATCATATTAATAAAACGGTAGACCCACAAGGCTATAATATTTTACTTTACCTTACAGAGGATATTCAAATTAAGAAACTTTCATTTAACGAAAAATTTCAATATATTTGAAAATAGTGATGTCCCTTGGAGTAAAAAAATGCAAGCAGAGATTGTTACGATTGGAAATGAAATTTTGAATGGCAGTACCGTTAATACCAATGCGACTTTCATTTCTAAAAAATTACATGAGATTGGCGTTAATACATACAGTATTCAAACAGTTGGCGATAACCGGGAAGCGATCCGGGCTGCACTTGAGTTGGCAATTGGAAGATCGGATATTATCATGCTAACCGGTGGATTGGGGCCTACCCATGATGATATCACCAAAAAGGAAGTCTCGGAATTCTTTGGGAAATCGCTTATTTTCGACGAAGATATACTAAATGACGTGAGAAGACGTTTTGAAGCCCGGGGCATGAGAATGCCGGAAACAAATCGCACTCAAGCAATGGTGCCGGAGGGTGTGGAATTAATGGAAAATCCGGTTGGCACTGCCCGGGGAATGATTTTTAATAAGAATGATAAACTGACCTTCGTGATGCCCGGTGTTCCCAAAGAAATGAAAGCCATGATGGTAGAAGCGGTGATCCCAAAACTCATGGAGAAATTCCCGGCTTCTCGGGTACAGGTGGATATTTTTAGAACAACCGGCATACCGGAATCGGCTATATACGAAAAAACGCAGGAAGATCTGGAACATTTTTCATCGTATGAAATCGCTTTTCTCCCTAAGTTTACCGGTGTGGATATTCGTGTTATTCGAAGAGACGAGGATGTAGACAATACCGCTAAATTTAAAAAATTTAAAAAAATGTTAACTGACCACCTCGGATTATATATTTACACCACTGATGAACGCGAACTTGAAGAAATACTTGGTGAGCAGTTGCGGGAAAAGAAATTAACGCTTGCCGTTGCAGAGAGTTTAACCGGCGGGATGATCCAGGACAAAATGACTAATATTTCAGGCAGTTCGGACTATTTTTTGGGCGGAGCCATTTGTTACAGTAATCGAGCTAAGATAAAAGTTTTGGAGGTGAAAGATAAGTCCCTTCAGGAGTTTGGTGCAGTGAGTGAGCAAGTGGCGCGAGAAATGGCTACCGGAGCCCGGCGTGTTTTTGACTCGGACATCGCAGTGGCTACTACAGGGATTGCCGGTCCAACCGGCGCAACCGAGACGAAACCGGTAGGTTTGGTGTATATTGGAGTTGCAGATGCCAACCAGGTTACTGCACTGAAATTTAACTTTGGAAACGACCGCTTGATCAATAAAGAGCGGGCTGCACAAGCAGCCTTGGAATTGATCCGTCGAACTGTTTTAAAATTATCACTTAAACAGGTTTGACAATTATGGAAAAAATTCGTACGTTTATTGCGATCCACTTACCGCAGGAAATTTTAAATGAGCTGGAACGACTTATTCAGAAACTGCGCCCGATCTCCAAAGGTGTAAAATGGGTGAATCCGGAATCAGTTCACCTTACACTCAAATTCTTAGGAAATTTAAGTGAAGATGAATTGCATAAAGTATTTTCAGCAATGGATGCGCTATTTCAATCACCGGTGGAAAAATTTCGATTAACCGTGAAAGGATTGGGAGCTTTTCCGAATCTCAAAAGACCAAAAGTGTTGTGGGTTGGAATTAGTGGCAGTGGATTGGACCAATTAAAAGAGTTACAACACCAAATTGAAAACGATTTGGCAGACCAGGGATTTTCAAAAGAAAATAGATCGGAAGAGCGTCGTGTAGGGAAAGAGTGTAGATCTCGGTGGTC
>CAZVKP010000148.1:0-7525 GCA_964627635.1 uncultured Calditrichaceae bacterium
AAACCATACGCACTTATAAATTAAACATGATGGGTAAGCGTTTTAAAAAAGTGAAATCTGAAGAAAAATAGGTATTAGAAAGAGTTGTTAGGATTGATTCTAGAATTGTTTGTTGTTTTTACTCCAGGTAGAGTGCTATGTTAATTTAACTTAAAATAGAATACTATCCGGCTGGTGGTGGCTCTGCTGAGGTACTTTGAACTGATTTCACCACATCTATGGTAAGAATTAACAACGCCAGTGAACCCAGAATTGCCGGAATAAAATATACTTCATGATAGTTCACACCCCCAAACCAATACCCAAAAACCGGTGATCCCAGCCAGGCTCCTATCCATCCGAAAACCACTTTTGATATAAACGATACAAAACCTGTCCTGACATAAAATCTGAAACCGAAATGTAGAACTGCCGAGACCACGATACTGATCACCAATAAAATAATAAAACTTAAAAAGTCCATACCAATCATGATAAGCCCCCTCTAGTTCTTTTAAATGATCATATTTTACACAGCACTCTTTACACCTGGAGTCAAATTGAATAACACCAAAAAATTTTATCAAATATCCACACTGTTATACAATGCTTTAAAATCTCAATAACTCCACACCCTTAATTTCCTCATCTTCACTTTGACTGAATCATCCTTAATAGAATTTCAGATAAAATCCACTTTCCATGTTTTAAAGTTAATAATTTTAGTGGTCTTAATCAATAATTTATTCCTATTTTTCAAAAGAAGGTAGTGTCAAGAGTTTTGTGTAATGGGTGCCATTGGAGGAGAGGGGGATAACGAAAGGAGCCCGTAGGGCGACTGAAGTTATCCCCCTCTCCTCCTCGATTTTTAACGACCCTTATTTCTCCCTCCCTCACCTAAATAACGTTCCCGGTGCATATTATCTAACTCATTCCTGGCTTGGTTAAACCCTTTTAATTTTCGCTTTCCCCATCGCTCATTTTGGTCCTTAGCTCGCAAATACACCAACTTCTCAACCGCATCCTCTGTCCCAAAACTATTAATTGGGTAAACACGCTTGCGAAATTCTTTATTGGAGCGCTCGATCCAATTGGTGGTGTAGATAACCGAACGAACAGCAAAGGGATAGCTAAAATAGGTGAATAAACGCTCCCAGTTTTCTTCAAAACTCTTTATAATCTTCGGATATGCTCTCCCCCATTTCTCACGAAACCCGCCCCAGGCTTTCTCTGCATTCGCTTTATCCACTGCCTGATAAACCACACGTAAGTCACCCATTAGCTCTCCACGATCTCTCACACTGACTTTCTTTCTCACGTTGCGGAGTTGATGCACCATACAATGCTGTTGGTCGGCCTTGGGAAATACCTCTGTGACTGCTTCATCTAATCCTGGCAAATTATCCCGCACTACCAGCAACACTTCCTCAACTCCCCGATGTTTTAATTCCAGCAAATTCTCCTTCCATATCTCTGCCGATTCCTGACCGCCTACCCAGTAGTCTAACACCTCACGATAGCCTTCCTCGTCAACTCCAACAATAAAGTATATCGCTTCACTCTCGACCTTGCGACGCCGGAGCTTGATGAAAAGAGCATCAATATATAAAACATCATAGCGACGCTTTAGAGAACGCTTGTGCCACCTCTCAACATCATCTAAAACTACCTGGGTAATGTTGCTCACCGTCTGGGCACTGTAGCGAACGCCATATAGACGATCAAATATAGTGCTCACATCCCGCGTGCTAACTCCACGACGATAAAGTTCAATCACTAAATCATCAATATCCGAAGTGCGACGCTGATACGGTTCAAACAAAACCGATTGAAAATTGCCAGATCTATCTCGCGGGACTTGTAATCCCTTTAAATTGGCTAAACTTGTCAATAAATTGCGCTTGTAATAGCCGTTTCTCATTGCTGGTTTATCCGTCTCTGAATCACCGCTCCCTTGTCGCTGTTCTTTGATAAATTCAGTAAGCTCCTGGTTTAACATCCTCTCTATGGTCTCTTTTATCATCCCTCTAATCTCCTCGAATAACAACCCTTGATTTTCCTGCCGATCCTTATTAATTTCATCTTGTCTTTTCTTCATGGGTGTCTCCTTTCTAATTTTGTGTTTAACTTTTTGGCACCCATGAAAACATTCTTTATTCGAAAATGCAAGCCTTTACACAAAATAATTTACATCGCCTTTTTTAATACTAAAAAATATAGACTATAATGTAATGAGATCAAAAATAGTTTTCATGTATCTTTAAAATGAATTATGATGATAGGAAACATCGAGTACTTTCGGTAAAGATATAATTTTTTCCATATTAAATTTGTGGTCAGTAAAAATTAACGCGTTGTGCTATTAAAACAAAATCAAGTAATTTAGTTGTAACATAAGACATGTCATTTCCACATTGTGGTCACTATGTGACGAGCGTTAGCGAGAAATCTTATTTAAGATTCCTTGGCATAGCCACCACCATGTGGCACCTGTTAGAAGCAGGATTCGGAATGACACATTCTCTTAAAGGCAAATATTACGAAATATATAAAAACACAAAATTTCATTAGCGCAACGGGTAAAATTAGTTTATAAGTTTAGTCACAAACACCAATCTCTCAGTTTTTCAATCTCACAATATGACATCAAATAAGTTGCTTTGACGTAAAAATACACTATATTACATCTATATATAAACATGAAAGCGGCACATAATTCGATAGATAATCTTACTTGAGATTCTACCGGTTGATTCATTCGATTCAGCGTTTCTATTTATTTGATTAATTTTTGACGGTTTTTTTACTCTGAACCATTAATATACTTGCCAATCAGAATCCTGTTTGTACTCTAAAACAGGATGAAATATTCAGACGAGAATAAAAACAAATTTAACTATTTAAATATCAATTGCGAGAAAGTTTCCGGAATAAAACAGATAAATATATTTTAACACTAGTCAATGAATAACAGGGAGTAAATTTCATGGTTGAAACAGACCTAAGTCTACTTGCAGAACCGGTTCAAGAAAAAATTGACAAATTGGGAGAGGTTGACATTTTAGTCGGTATCCCCAGCTACAACAACTCCAGAACAATTCCACACGTTGTCCGGGCAGTTAATGCAGGATTAGCAAAATATTTTCCGGATTCAAAGTGTGTTTTGGTGAATTCGGACGGCGGTTCTGTAGATGGAACGACAGACGTTGTTAGCCAAACCGAAGTTGATAATCTGGAAATGATACTGGTAGACCATCCCGTTTATTTTATCAGTAAAATTGTAACACCCTATCATGGAATTCCCGGTAAAGGCAGTGCTTTCCGTACCATATTTAAAATAGCCGAAGCCTTAAACGCCAAAGCCTGTTGCGTTGTGGACTCGGATTTAAGGAGTATAACACCGGAATGGATTGAGTTATTATTGGATCCAATTGCAGATAAAGATTTCGATTATGTTTCCCCCTTGTATGCCCGTCATAAATTTGACGGCACAATTACGAATAGCATTGTTTATCCCATGACACGGGCACTTTATGGAAAACGCATCAGACAACCTATTGGTGGTGAATTCGGTTTCTCCGGTAAATTGGCCAGTCACTATTTAAAAAAGGATGTATGGGAAACCGATGTTGCCAGATTTGGAATTGATATCTGGATGACAACCACTGCCATTGGGGAGGGGTTCAAAGTTTGTCAGTCCTATCTTGGTGCAAAAATTCATGATGCAAAAGATCCCGGTGCGGATTTAACCGCCATGTTTACCCAGGTATTATCGGCTTTATTTTCTTTGATGGAAAGTTATTCGCCGGTGTGGCAGGAAGTGAAAGGTTCTGAAAAAATACCGACATTTGGATTTACCTTTGAAGTGGGTTTGGAACCGGTATCGGTGAATATCGAAAGAATGATCAACAATTTTAAATTGGGACTTGATGCCTTAATATTTCTTTTGGACCGCATTATTCCCAGAGAATTTTTGATTGAGTTGGAAAAGTTGATCAAGAAAGACGCAAATCAATTTAGCTTTTCAGATGAACTCTGGGTAAATATTGTTTACAGTTTTGCTTCCGCTTTCCACCATAAAATTTATCCGGTTGAGCAATTGATGAAATCCATGATCCCCCTTTACATGGGACGAACTGCATCTTTTGTGATTGAAAACAGAGAGAGTTCAGCCAGTGAGGTGGAAGAGAAAATAGAAAACCTGTGCCAACAATATGAAAAGTTGAAACAAAACCTCATTAATAATTGGAATCATCCTTTATGATAGAAAAAATCAATTTCAGATATGATTATTTGAAATAGGAGGAAATAACGATGCAGAACTTTTTAAACAATGCTATCTTAGAGCCTTTACAGAACCTGTTATTTCAAGTTTATGAGTTTCTTCCCAAACTGTTTGCCATGTTGCTCATTTTGCTGATTGGTTTTGTTATCGGATTTTTAGTCAAACGATTATTAATGCTATTCCTCAAATTGGTAAAATTCGATCAATTAAGTTTTAGAACCGGTTTTAATAATGTTTTAACAAAAGCCGGTATCCGCAGCAAACCATCTGAAGTAATTGGCAGATTTGTTTATTGGGTTCTATTTTTTATTTTTATCATGCTGGCTTTATACGCGCTACGAGTTGAGGCATTGGATAATCTTGTCTCACAGTTCTTTCTTTTTATTCCAAACTTGTTAGCTGGTTTGATATTATTTTTTGTGGGATATCTCATCAGTGTATTTGTTGAGCGAACCGTATTAATCGCCGCGGTAAATGCGGGAATTCAATTTGCCAAAATTTTAGCTCGTGGTGTGCAACTTTTAATTTTAGCTTTTTTTCTTTCAATTGCTCTTGAACAAATCGGGATTGGGCAAAATATTGTAGTGGCTGCGTTCACCATTTTATTTGGCGGCGTGGTTTTGGCGCTGGCATTAGCCCTGGGATTGGGTGGACGTGAACTGGGAAAAGAGTGGTTGGAAAAACAATTCGGAAAGACCAAATCCGGTGAACAGGAGAAAGATATGTGGTCGCATCTATGATTTGGGTGAGAAGGCATACCCGACACTTAAACGGTCACTCACTGCATTATAAATCATAGATGTTCGTTTCAATTTTAGGTTGATGCGGTACCACTTCACAACGGCTGTCAGGCACTCACACAAATTACGATACAATTATCCATCATCGTCTACTGAGAATATGAAGTAGTCTACTTCGGAATTGAGAGCTCCCTGAATAATTTCCATTAAAACCAATCGTAAAAATATTCTACATTCGAAAGCCCTTATTGTGGTTTAGTTCCAGCTTTTCCTTCATGTGCATTATGGTAGTATCGAGTGGTCGGATAAGCAAAATCAATATCGTCACAGCGGGCAAATTCATTCAAAACTGCTTCCCAAATACCCTGCTCGCTTCCCCGACGCTGGCGTGGTTGTATTAAATAGCGAATGGTAAGCAACACACCACTATCTTTTACACTGGTATAAACGATGGGTGTTAAGGTGCCATAAAAAATCATGAAGGTTTTACTGGCTTCGCGGATTTGTTGTTCTGCTGTGGAACTCAAATGTTCGGCATGTTGGCCGGCAATTTTGCTGAGAATTTTTTTGCTTTTGCCCAATTGCTTTCGAAAGTAATAAGTACCGGAACTTCGTTCCAAATAAATTGAAATCCTTTAGTGTAATTGGCTAGTACATCGGTTAATACCATAGAATTGGGAACATGAATGACTCTTCCGGTGCTTTGGTCCGCATCCACCCAATTCCCAATTTCAATCAGACTGAATTGGAACACACGAATATCGATGACATCACCGCGATAATTCCCAATTTCTATTCGATCGCCTTCCGAAAAAGGCCTCCGCCACAAGATGAACAACCATCCGGCAAAACTGGTAACCAGATCTCTTAAAGCAATTGCCAGACCGGCGGTAATTAGACCCAGAAAGGTTGCCAGAGATTGAATACCTGCAAACCACACCCGAACTATCAGAATGAATCCGATAATGACGGTAACATAGGTAGTCGTTTTTTGCCAGCGGTAGCGAACGTGTACATCGTGGGTTCGTTTCCACAAAATTCGTAATAACAACATCCGAATAAGTGCCAACAAAAGGATAATACCCAGTGATAAAAATATTTGCTCCTGAATATTCGCTGTTAACCCTGTGAATTGCTCAATGATATTTGTTATTTTGTCCATTATAGAACACCTATCCTTAATGCTAATTTTGTTCTTAAGATTCTTTTACTTGCCTGCCCTATCAAGCCTGAATTTGTGGAAAAAATCCGAATATCTGTTTCGCTTTTTGGGAAATATTCCTGCTTCTGCCATCCTGACATCTTCAACAGAGTAAAACGCCTTTGGATTATAATGCCGAATTTGCTGCGAAATTTGAGACAAATCTTTTCTTCTTATTAAAGTAAAAATAATCTTTACCGGACCACTTCCGCCCATACCGTCAACCACTGTGAGCCCGAACCCTTTTTGACGTAACGCTTCTATCAGATTGGTAGCGTCCAGTCTGGTAATGATTCTTACCACCTGCATGCCTAACGCAAGTTTATTTTCAATGATAATTCCCACATAGTTTCCAACGGCGAACCCAAACGCATAAGCTAAATAGTATACCGGATTATGTAGGTTTATAAAAATTTGTCGAACTGCCAATAACCAGATGAGTATTTCTAAAAATCCTAATAGCGGTGCTAAATACTGCCGTCCTCTGGAAAGGTAGATGATTCTCAATGTTCCAATTGAAACATCAATTACTCTTGCTGCAAATATGAGTAAAGGTAAAATGATCCATTTAAATAGCTCGGTATCAATTAGCGGTACTGGTGTCATAAACTATTTCCCTGTTTTTTCAAGTAAATTTAATATCTATGTCCTATTTCAGGTATCTTTGATATTTTTTATTGGATTTGTTTCTCACAGAATTGCTATTACAAAATTATTCAAACTTTATATTCCTTAAAGAATTGGTTGTTCTTACCGCTCCTTTTAACAGAATACATCAGATCATCTGCTAAGCGAATGATTTCATCAGCCGAATCAGGAATTTCCGAAAAAGTAATACAGCCAATACTCAAAGTAACAGGCCAATTATTCCACTTCATTTCTTTGTGTATTGTCTCTATCATTCTGTTTATAACTTCTTTTGCAGGGGACATATCCGTTTCAGGAAACAGTATTGCAAATTCATCTCCTCCTAATCTTCCGACAATATCGGTTCTTCTAATCTCATTCTTCATGATAAGTGAGACTTGTTTCAGCAGGTCATCTCCTATTTTATGACCAAGGGTGTCATTCACTGTTTTAAAATTGTCAAGATCAATATAACAAAGTGTGAAAAGGTGTTTAAATCTTTGTGCCCTGTTTTTTTCCGTTTCCAAAAAATCCAAAAAGGCGCGAGAATTATTAACCTGAGTCAATTCATCAATTCGGGCAATTTTACGTTCATGCTCTAAGGCGATTTTTAGTTTTGTCAATAAATATGTTACTAATACAAATACACATAGACGCACAACTGCATTCCAATAGGGAATTACAGGATGTGTG
>CAZVKP010000149.1:0-7508 GCA_964627635.1 uncultured Calditrichaceae bacterium
ATCATTGGATTACTAAACAGGGTGAAGAGCGGCTCATCTCCTGGACGAATACGGTGCTGTTAGATGAACATAAACAGGTTAAATATGTGATTGGTACTGGTATTGACATTACTGAAGAACGCAAGAGAGAAGATGAGAAGAAGAGGCAATCCAACCTTCTTCAGGGAGTTGCTCAATCCATGAATGTGATGCTGACCATCACCGATTTTGAAGAAGCTGTGGAAAAAGCCATAAATATTGTGGGAAAAGCTGCCAATGTAGATAATATTGTTATTTTTGAAAATAGTGATGAAGTTGATGCAGGGCCGTCAATCAGTCTGGCTTTTCACTGGAATCGGGAAAATGCAACAACCTATTTCTCCCATGATAGATTTCGAAATGTTTCTGTAAATCGGTGGGGAATGACACAGTGGTTTCAGGTGCTTGAAAGCGGAAATCCGGTTAAGAGAGTCACCCAAAATTCATCTGGTAAAGAGTCAATTTTATTGAGTAGGTTAAAGATTCGCTCCGTTCTTATTTTTCCAATAATTATTGATGGTTATTTCTGGGGTAGTATCGGTTTTATTGAGCAAAAAAAATCTCGTGAATGGTCCAAAGGAGAGGAGGCAATTTTATTTGCACTGGCAGTAAGCATTGGTGGTCTGCTCCGTACCAAACATAACAGAGATGCTCTAAAACGTTATGCCGAGGATATGGAAGACACTAAGCTCATCCTGGAAGAGCATGCCGCAAAATTGTCGCAGACTGTTGAGGAGCTTGAAATTGCCAAAGAACAGGCACAGGAAGCAACCCGGGCTAAAAGCCAGTTTTTGGCAAATATGAGTCACGAAATTCGTACACCCATGAATGGTATCATTGGAATGACAGATCTGCTTTTGGATACCCAAATCAGTTCAGAACAATTAGAATATTTAAAAATGATTCAATCTTCTGCAGATTCATTGCTTGGGATAATCAACGATATCCTGGATTTTTCTAAAATCGAAGCCGGTCGTTTAGATCTCGATCCCATTGAATTTAATTTAAGACAGAGCCTGGGAGACACACTAAATACTTTGGCATTCAGGGCGCATGAGAAAAAACTGGAGTTGGCTTTTTATGCAGATCCGGAAGTTCCCGACAGAATAATTGGTGATCCCGGACGATTACGGCAGATTTTAATAAATTTAATGGGGAATGCGTTAAAGTTTACCTCCCAGGGTGAAATTGTGGTATGGGTAAAATTGAAGTCACATGAGGGAGAGAATTACTGTCTCCACTTTCAAGTACAGGATACCGGAATTGGTATTCCGGTTGATAAACAAAAGCGTATTTTTGAAGCATTTACTCAAGCGGATGAATCCACCAGCCGTAATTTTGGTGGAACGGGACTTGGTTTAGCCATTTCCTCTCAGTTGGTCCACATGATGGATGGTGAAATTTGGATGCAAAGTCCGGTTCCCGGACGGGAACAAAATACGGAAAACCCGGGAAGTGTATTCCACTTTACGGCCTGGTTCAAAAAAACCGCTGAATTAAAGCGGGAGAGTACGGATTCTGATCCCGAAAAGCTCAAAGGGATGAAAGTGCTGGTAGTGGATGATAATGAGACAAATCTGAAAATTTTAGATAAAATGCTCCAAAGCTGGGAAATGAAACCTATTTTGGTCCGAAATGGACAGGACGGCCTTGACTTTTTAAAAGATCTGCGAAAGAAAAATGATTCAGTCCATTTAATATTGTTGGATATGCAAATGCCCGGGATGGATGGATTTGAATTTGCCGAACAGCTAAAAAATAACAATCTTTATCCCAAAGTGCCGATAATGATGTTAACGTCTGCAGGGGTACGGGGAGATGCTTCAAGAGCCAAAGCATTGGGATTAAGCGCATATCTTACCAAGCCGATCAAACAATGCGATTTATACCGGGGCATCCTCGCAGTATTGAACAATTCACAAAGTTTAAAGGAAAATGCGGGATTGGTCACCCGGCACTCAATTAGGGAAAATTCCAAAAGTTTACGAATCCTTTTGGTAGAAGACAATATTGTCAATCAAAAGATATCATTCAGATTGTTAGAAAAGAAGGGGCATAAAGTGAGTGTGGCAAATAATGGACGGGAAGCGATTGAAAGTTGGGAAAAAGCCCTCACCAATCATCCGTTCGATTTGATTCTTATGGATGTGCAGATGCCGGAATTAGATGGATTTGAAGCCACTCAAAAAATTCGAAGTCTGGAAAACAGTGAAAACCAGCATACCCCAATTGTGGCATTAACAGCGCATGCCCTGGCGGAGGATGAAAAACGCTGTTATAATGCGGGTATGGATGGCTATTTGGCAAAACCCATCAGAGCTAAAGCGCTGGATGAAGTGCTTGAAAAATTTAGCCGGCAAACTGAAAATAATCAGAATGATTTTAAAAATGTGATAAAGAGTGATAAAAATGATGCGCCTTCAATTGATAAAGAAGAATTATTGGAAAGATTGGAGGGAGATGAAGAGCTATTAAATGAATTGATCGAAATGTTCATGGAAAATTATACTGATATGATACAGGAAATAGAAATTGCCATTTCAGAACAGAATGCTGAAAAACTGGAACGGTCTGCTCACAGTTTTAAAGGCATGCTCAGTCATTTTGCATCCAAATTTGCTAAAGAAACCGCCTTTGAATTAGAAAAATTGGGGGCGGAAAAAAAGTTTGAAGATGCAGAATTACTGTTTCAGAAATTATCTCAACAAGTTGTTGAAGTTAAAATGGATTTAAAAACCTTAATAACTGAAATGGAACATGAAATTTATTGAAATGGGATTCCATTTTAATAGAATAAAATACTTTAAAAATTAAATTTCCGGGATGTTCAGGAAAAGGAATTTGAAATGAAATTCAAACAATTAAAAGAAATAACCAAACAACGTAAATTGTTAGATTCTTTATTAAAGGAAAATGAAGAGCAACAAAAACAACTAAAAATTCAGGAAGCTTATTTAAATGAACTTTTTGAGAGTGCACCGGAAGCGATTGTTATTCTGGATGAAAATGACCGATGCAGGCGGGTTAATAAAGAGTTTACCAAAATATTTGGATATACGAAAGAGGAAGCTCTAAACCATCAAATAAATGACCTGATTGTACCAACGGAATTTAAAGAACATGGGAGTTATTTGACCAATAAAGCTGCAAAAGGAGGACGGGTTTCTACTGAGGCAATAAGGCAGCACAAGAATGGAACATTGATTCATGTATCCATACTGGCGACGCCCATAAAGGTGGAAGACGGTCAGGTTGCAGTTTATGGTATTTATCGGGATATTACCGATCAGAAAAAGGCAGATGAAGCACTGCGTAAAGAAAAGAATTTGTTTCAGATGCTGTTTGACAATCTACCGGATAAAATTTTCTTTAAAGATTCTCAACATCGCTTTGTCCGTGTGAATCGGACAAAAGCCCAGGAGCAGAATGTTACTCCCGAAGAAATGATTGGTAAAACCGATTTTGACTATTTTCCCAAAGAAATTGCCGAAAACTCACTAAAGGATGATGAATATATCCTGAAGACCGGGAAATCTATTGTGGAAAAGGAGGAAGTGATCTACGAAGGAGAGGGTGGTAGACGG
This sequence comes from uncultured Calditrichaceae bacterium, assembly GCA_964627635.1. GTDB lineage: Bacteria > Calditrichota > Calditrichia > RBG-13-44-9 > RBG-13-44-9 > CAZVKP01. The sequence continues at coordinate 3,603 of CAZVKP010000149.1, forward strand.
TGGGTAGCTGTGACCAAATTGCCGCGCAGGAATGAGCTGGGCGAAATTATTGGCACCATGGGAATTGCCTCGGACATTACACAACGAAAACTGACTGAGGAAACTCTCAAAGAGTCCGAGGAGCGCTATCGCAGCTTATTCAATCGAGTGCCTGTGGGGCTTTATCGCACAACTCCTTCCGGAGAAATATTGGAAGCTAACGATGCACTGGTAGAATTATTGCATTATGAAAATAAAGAAGCTTTGATGAAGGATAATGCAAAAAACCAATATATTGATCCTGATGCTCGAAAACAATGGTCGGAAAAGTTGTTAAAAAGGGGAACATTGCGTAACTATGAATCACAGACTCGTTGTGCAGACAATCAGATAATTTGGTTGAAAGAAAACGCACGGGTGGTAAAGGATGAAAAGGGGGATGTACTTTATTACGAGGGCAGTTTTGAAGATATAACCGAGCGCAAAAGAGCTGAAGAAGAATTAAAAAGAGCTAAGGAAGAAGCGGAAAAAGCAAACCGGGAATTGTTGCAATTAAACGAACATTTAGAGCAAACCACTCTTTTTGCAAAAGAGATGGCTTTACAAGCTGAGATGGCAAGTGCAGCGAAGAGTGAATTTTTGGCAAATATGAGTCATGAAATCAGAACTCCGATGAATGGCATTTTAGGCATGACTGAGTTAACATTAGAGACCGACCTGACTTCTGAACAATGCGAATATTTAGAAATGGTTAAATCCTCTGCCAATTCCCTGTTAACGATTATTAATGACATTCTTGATTTTTCAAAAATTGAAGCCGGAAAATTAGAGATTGAATCAATTCCTTTTAATCTGCATGACACGGTCGGCGATACATTGAATACATTGGCCATAAAAGCTACTCAGAAAAACTTGGAACTTACTTCATACATTTCTCCGGAGGTTCCTATTCATGTCTTGGGAGATCCGGGACGAGTGCGGCAAATACTGCTAAATTTAATTGGTAATGCAATAAAGTTTACCGAAGAAGGTGAAGTGGTTGTTTATGTGACGAAAGAGAAATTCATCACTCAAGCCACGCATTCAGAAAAAAATGATCCGGTCATTGAACTTAAGTTTGCTGTGATTGACACCGGCGAAGGAATTCCCGGCGAAAAACAAAAAACAATTTTTGAGGCATTCATGCAAGCAGATGGTTCAACCACCCGAAAATTTGGCGGAACCGGATTAGGGCTGGCTATTTCTTCACAATTGGTAAAAATAATGGGCGGTAAAATATGGGTGGAAAGTCCCGTATCAAATGCCATAACCGATGCGCAAGCTCATTCCGACATGAATCTTAATTCTCAGAAGGGTGAAAATAAAATAGGCGGGCCAGGCAGTGCCTTTTATTTTACTATAAGGTTTGCAATTCAGGAAAAATCAAAACAACCACCAAAAAGAAAAAGAATTTCTTCTATGGAGGGATTACCAGTTTTAGTTGCGGATGATAATTCAACCAATCTTCATATCTTAGAGAAAATGTTGATTAATTGGGGATTAAAGCCGTCTACAGTTAGTGATGGATATAGTGCTTTGGAATTGTTAAATAAAGAATCCGAAAATGGTAATTCTTTCTCATTGGTACTTATCGATTGCCAGATGCCCGGGATGGATGGTTTTACATTAGCGCAAAAAATTCTTGAAAATCCTGATTTTCGAAACTTGCCGATCATGATGCTCACCAGTGCCGGACAGCGGGGTGACGCACAGCGATGCCGGGAGATCGGAATCGCTGCATATTTGACCAAACCGGTTAAGCAAAGCAAACTCTATGATGCGATAGTCACAGTGCTGGGGCATTCGGGGGAGCCACATGAATCCCATAACCAACTAATTACCCGACATATTCTTCGCGAAAATTGCTCTACCCTCAACATATTGGTTGCGGAGGATAATCCGGTTAACCAAAAAGTCACCCGGCATTTGCTGGAGAAAATGGGGCACCATCCGATTATTGTAGATGATGGTAAAAAAGCGGTGGATTATTGGGTGCAAAAATCTGATAATAACGAAATTGATCTTATTCTGATGGATGTTCAAATGCCCGAAATGAATGGTTTTGAGGCGACCGAAAAGATTCGCGAATATGAAAGCAATAATGGTAATGGGCATCATATCCCAATTATTGCTATCACAGCACATGCAATGAAAGATGATGAAGAAAAATGTCTTGCTGCCGGTATGGACGGCTATCTTTCAAAACCGGTAAAAGTTGAAAAGTTAGAAGAATATTTGTATCGATATTTTGATTATAAAAGCTACAGCGCCGAAAATAATGCAGGTGATGAACTTAATGATTCCCAGAAAATCTTAGATAAGAGTGAGTTGATGAGACGGGTAGACAATGACTTAGAATTATTAAAAGAATTAACAGACACGTTGGTGGAAAACAAAGACCAATGGTTGGCTGACATTAAATTGGCGGCAAAACAAGACAGTGCACCTGATTTGGAAAAAAGTGCACATACTTTGAAAGGAGCTGTGAGCAATTTTGGTGCTCCTACAGTATACGAGACTGTATCAAAGTTAGAGGCGTTTGCTAAAGATAAGAAATTCAGGGAAGCTTTATCCCTTATTACTGTTCTTGAACAGAAAATTGAAATGTTAGTGATGGAACTGAAACGATGTCTGAATAAGGAGTCCCTATGCGAATACTAATCGCCGAGGATGATAGAATATCTCGTCGGCTACTTGAGCGGCATCTTGAAAAATGGGGACATGCAGTCATTACTGCCGAAGATGGCAAAGATGCCTGGGAAAGATTTCAAAGTAAACCATGTCCTATCGTAATCAGTGACTGGATGATGCCGGAGATGGACGGTTTGGAGTTGATTAGTAAAATACGCAACCGGAATTCAGGTACGTATGCCTACACCATTCTTCTCACTGCAAAATCTCACAAAAGCGATTTGATTATGGGTATGCAGGCGGGTGCGGATGATTTTCTAACTAAACCGCTGGATGCAGATGAACTAAAAGTGAGATTGAGGGCGGCAGAGAGAATTTTAAAACTAGAACAAAATTTAGCAGAAAGAAATGAACAGCTTAAACTATCCAATGAGAGAATGAAGCGAGGTTTAGAGGCAGCCTCTAAAGTGCAGGAATCCATGTTGCCGGCTTCGCTTCCGGATATTCCCGGGATTAATTTTGCGTGGGTTTTCAGACCCTGCGAAGAGTTAGCCGGAGACACTCTCAATATTTTGAAATTCAATGACTCCCAAATCGGTGTCTATGTTTTGGATGTGAGCGGACATGGTATTTCGGCGGCTTTGTGGTCGGTCATGTTAACACGGTTGCTCTCTGCCAATCCGGATCAATCCGATTTACTGCTGAAGCAGCATGGAAATGAGGGGCAACCGGTTCTGCGTCCCACATTTGAGGTGGCAAATCAATTAAATAAGCAATTCCCACTCGACGTAAAAACCGGGCAGTACTTCACTTTTTTATATGGTATTTTGGATGTTAAAACCCGGGAATTTCGTTACGTTTCCGCAGGGCATCCGGATTTAATTCATATGACAGGCAAAAAAAAGACGAATATCCTGAAAGTACGGGGACTTCCCATTGGCTTTTCAGAAAATATTTGTTATTCGGAAAATACCATAAAACTGAATCCTGGAGACAGGTTGATTCTTTACTCGGATGGGATAACCGAGGCACAGAACAAATCAGGTGAACAGTATGGTGTATCAAAGTTAGTTGAAAAACTTCAATCGGACCGCACAATGCCATTAAAGAAGAGTTTAGAGGCGGTTATTGAAGAATTGATTCATTGGCGAGGAAGTGAATCTTTCGATGATGACGCCACCATGCTTGCTCTTGAAGTAAAAAATGAATAATCACGTCTTAAGAAAATTCTTCCCCTAAGTATAAATAATTGATACC
>CAZVKP010000150.1:0-7444 GCA_964627635.1 uncultured Calditrichaceae bacterium
AAATACGGTTTTGATGACTTTAAATTAACCACTAAGTCAGGATTCCTGAATTTATCATTTTTTAGTTTTTCAAAAAAAGAAGTTTGGCATTTACAATATATATTTTATATTAACTAATTAAATAATGTGGACTTAGCCAAATTATATTAATTAAGGAAGATTTTTAAATGTCATTAAAATTATCTGCTCTAACAATCATACTAACTCTTATTTCTGCAAGTTTGTTTGCTCAGGAGTTTCCTGCAACACCGAATCAGTGGGTGGCTGATTATGCAGATATTCTCTCTAACAACGAAGAACAAACTTTGAATAATATGCTGAGAACTTATGAAGATACCACATCCAATCAAATAATCGTCGCCACATTTCAGAATGCTCAGGGATATCCGGTGGAGCAGTTCACCATACAGTTGGCAGAAAAATGGAAGATTGGTCAACAAAACCGGGATAATGGTGTTATCATGGCAGTTTTTGTTGAAGAACATAAAATTCGTATGGAGGTGGGGTATGGGCTGGAAGATATGGTCCCTGATGCCATTGCCTTTCAGATCTCTCAAAATGTTATACCACCTTATTTTCGGGAAGGTAATTATTATCAAGGGTTACAAGCCGGGGCACAAGCATTAATGCAAGCGGCAGCAGGTAAGTATGAAGGAATAAAAGATAAAAGTAGCAAACAGGACGACGGTTCAAGCTTCCCCTGGGCATTTATTGTATTTCTTCTCATTGTTGTTTTTTCATCTTTCAGAAGGCGAAGAAGCCGTGCAACAGTTGGGTCACGCGGTTGGCATTGGGCAGGACCGTTTTTCTTTGGTGGTTTTGGCGGTGGTTCCGGTCGCGGCGGATTTGGTGGTTTCGGAGGTGGAGGAGGTGGTGGATTCAGTGCCGGTGGGGGAAGTTTCGGTGGCGGGGGTGCTACCGGAAGCTGGTAGTACGTCATTTTATTCAATAAAATTTTTATATATAATTGATAAACATATGTTTCGACCAAAATTTTTGTATTTTCTAATTTGATGTGTTTCTAAGAAGTGAATTCAGATTCATGTGCAATATTATGTTACTATAATGTTCAATCAATATATAAAGTAAATTTGAGGTATCAATTATGGGAGATAAAAGGTCTAATAATCCCAATAAATTTTTTACCAAAGAAGAAAAAGAAAAGGTTGTAAAAGCGATTCAGAATGCGGAGAATAAAACCTCCGGTGAAATTCGATTACACCTTGAGAAATCAAGCAAGAAAGATCCCTTTGAACGGGCATTAGAATTATTCGAAAAAATTGATATGCATAAAACTGACCAGCGCAATGGGGTGCTAATTTACCTGGCAACCGGAGACCGCAAATTTACAATATTGGGAGATGAGGGTATTAATAATGTAGTGCCCGAAAATTTTTGGAAAGACATCGTAACGGAGATGAGCGAGCATTTTAAACAGGGCGATTTTAGCGAAGGTATTTGCATTGGAATTAAACGGATTGGTGAAAAACTGAAGGCATATTTCCCGTATCAGACAGATGATGTAAATGAACTATCGGATGATATATCAATCTCCGATAATTCACACTCGTCAAACAAAAATGAGTGAGAGAACCCAATTAGGGAATAGTTATATTGCTTTACATAGATTTTTTGAGCTTATTATCGAGCAGAGAACGATAAGGAGGATACCCGGATGGATTCATCAACAAATATTCGCGGTGAGTGGAGTTCAAAAATTGGATTTATATTCGCTGCAGCCGGATCGGCAATTGGTTTGGGCAACATTTGGCGGTTTCCATATGTCACTGGCGAAAATGGTGGAGCAGCATTTGTTTTTGTATATTTAATTTGTGTACTGGTAATTGGCTTACCCTACCTTTATGCAGAATTAGCGTTGGGAAGGGCGGTACAAAAAAATCCGGTGGGTGCTGTTGCAGCTATCAAACCGAAAAGCCCCTGGATATTGGTAGGTGGTTTGGGAGTTGTAACCGGTATATTTATTCTTTCCTATTATGCAGTTATCGCCGGTTGGACATTTGGTTATATTTTTAAAACCCTTTTTTCAAATAAAATGACGTTCGAAGCTTTTGTCGCAAATCCGGTGCTGGTTATTTTCCTCTATGCACTATTTATTTTCTTTACCATTATGGTGGTTTATGGGGGAGTTAAAAACGGTATTGAGCGGTGGGCTAAAATTCTGATGCCCATTTTGTTAGTACTTCTGGTTGTTTTAATCATTTATTCTAATCTATTACCAGGTTCCGGAAAGGGTTTGGCTTTTTATTTAAATCCTGATTTTACAAAGATAAACGGCGAAATAATTCTCGCTGCACTTGGGCAAGCGTTCTTTTCTTTGAGTTTAGGAATGGGATTGATGGTGACTTATGGAAGCTACATCTCCAAAGATGATAATTTAATATCTTCGGGTTTATATGTTGCTTTGGCAGATACCGGAATTGCTATTATGTCCGGACTGATTATTTTTCCGGCGTTATTTGCGATGGGACAAAACCCATCTGCAGGGCCCGGCCTGGTATTTCAGGTACTACCGAATATATTTCAAAAAATGCCTGTGGGTATCGTGGTGGGAACAGTATTTTTTATTTTACTCTCCATTGCTGCTCTTACCTCTACCATCTCTCTGTTGGAAGTGGCAACTGCTTATTTTGTAGATGAGAAAAAGATTGCCAGGCGAGTTGCGGTATGGATTGTAGGCCTTTTGATTTTTGTTATCGGACTTCCTTCTGCCCTTTCTCAAGGTGCAATTTCCTGGTTTAGTCAACCCATCGCAGGAGGATTGGAATTCCTCTCACTTATGGATTTCATCTGGGGTAATATATCACTTGCGTTGGGTGCATTTCTCTTATCGATATTTGTTGGCTGGGTTTGGGGTGTTAAACATGCCTCGGATGAACTGGCAACCGGAAATCCTAATTTCAGAAAATGGGTCCCTTTATGGGGATTCTTAATCCGATTCCTCGCACCAATCAGTATTTTTATTATTCTATTGAATTTGTTTCAGATTTTTTGAGTAAGGAATGAGTAAGTCTTTGATCGCCGGCTACTGTGTTTCTGCTGCTATTAACTTTTCCACCTTTTGCCAGTGTTCATCTCGGATTCGTCCCCATTCAATTTTGAACCATGGTGTAAAACTTTCAGGGTTCTGTATTAACGCATTTTCTAATTCATCGACATTCATGAATTTCCAATCCGCAATTTCATTATGATTTACACGCACAGTATTGTCTGTTTTCCCGATGAAAACCGAACATAGCTCATTTTCGGAACCCACATCCTGATATGCTGCCTGGTATTGAAATTTGAATATAAATTTTAAATCCGCATCGATACCCAACTCCTCGCGTAACCGCCTGAGAGATGATGTTTCAATACGTTCTCCTTTCCGTGGATGGCTGCAACAACTATTAGACCAATACAGAGGCCATAGTGATTTCTGATCGCTTCGTTTCTGCATTAGTACTTGTCCCTGTGAATTGAACAAAAAAATAGAAAAAGCACGGTGGAGAATGCCCTCGCCTGAGTGACATTCAGCTTTATCTTTAAAGCCCTGGACTTCATCGTGTTCGTTGACCAGGATTAATTTTTCATCTTCAAAAGAAACTTGTTTACGATTTTGAAAATTTTCCATAAAATATTCCTGAAACATCCAATGTTGAATAATTGTACTTACCTGATTTGAGTAATAATTGTTTGATACCCACTCTTTTTTATAGCGTTGGAAACCTTTTCAGAATTATCCGGGCACAGGGCAATCACTGCTCCGCCACCGCCGGCACCAGTTAATTTGGCACCCAATGCGCCATTTTTTCTTGAGATGGCTACAATTTCTTCAAGTTCGGGGCTGGATACCTGAAGCGCGTTTAAAAGTCCCTGGTTGATGTTCATATAATCACCGAGTTTCTCTAATTCATAAGATTGAATAGAATCAACTGACTTCATTACCAAACTGTCGATTTCATTAAAAATATTTTCATAGAGTGCCGGATTCTCTTCACGCGCTTGTCTTACCTTTGCCACCATTTTAGCTGTCAAACTTTCCACACCACTTAATCCGATTACTATCGGTATAGGTTGTTTTACTTGAATTGGTTTCAGGAAGGGCGGATTTCCCCTTCTAAATAAGGTAAATTCTCCATAGGTTGCAAGCGTGTTATCGATACCGGATGCAGAACCATGTGCAATATTCTCGGATTCGTAGGCTAATTGAGAAATTTCAGTGCTGGGAAGATTTAATTCAAAATGGTCGGATAAAGCCCGTATGATAGCCACAGCCAATGCTGCAGATCCGCCTAAGCCGGCTGCGCGTGGAATGTGTGGAAATATTTCAATTTTCATGTCTTGGTTTTCTAATCCCAATTTTTTTAGGATGAGGTCCAATGAGCTATAAATTGAATATTTATGATCCACACCTTTTTCCAACTTTTCTTCTACGCCCCACCGTGGAATTATGAGATGTATACCATTTTCGCCCCGATGTACACTTGCCTGGATGGAGAGTGCTACCGGCGCGGCAACCGCATGGGTTCCATAAACAACCGCATGTTCACCCAATAATATGACCTTACCGTAAGCAGTCGCCAAATCCGGTGCTTCTTCAACAATTTCCGTTTCTCTGGATTTTTGCAGAGTTGCAATGATATCCTGAGCTTTCCAAACTTTAATTTCTCCGGATTCAATCAGACGTTCGGTTGCAGTCTCAAAAATATCAGCGGTAGCACCTGCTGCCATCACCACACTCCGTGCATGAAGCGTCATATGTCCTCGCTGAATGCCCTCCGTTACCAAAGCTCTCAGTGCGGAGAAATTTTGTGCAAGTCCGGCAGCACCCATTACTTCTGCCAATTCTTTTGCAGATTCAATTCCGGTGATTCTCTGTAATGTTTTTACTGTTGGATTCGATTCTAAAGGTCCACCGACAGTACCAACTTTTATGGGGATTTCCATACTGCCAACCAGATTACCTTCTTTGTCTTTATACCAGTGGGTTAATGCAGTGTAAGATCCACCGCGCGCGGCATATGCATGAGCTGCTGCCTCAATTGCCCGCCAATCATTGCCGGTGGCGATTGCTATCGGATCAATCCCATTCATTATACCTTTGTTGTGTGTTGCGGCGCGGTAAGGATCGATACTGGCAAATTCAGTTGCTAATATAATGCCGTCACGAATTTCTTCGTTGCTTAACTTTTTACCATTCAAAATGTTCAAAGGAATTGTACAATGCGTTCGGATAAGGGATCGGTCTGTCAAATTTGACAGGATTCTCAAAAAAACTTGTCCATTGGTGAGTTTTTCCAACAGGGCGGCGACACCTTCGCACATACTGTTCACCAGGTTAGCGCCCATAGCATCCCGGGTATCCACTAACAAATGCACAATAATCATATCGCCTTCCTGAGAAGTTCGGGGCAAAATACGAACTTCTACATCACGGACACCGCCGCCACGGGCTTGCATCCGAGGATGGAGGCTGTTTGCCAGATTAAGAATTTCTTCCTTGTTCTGGAGAATAATATTTTTGGCTTTGGATGTATTTTTAATATTAACTATCTGAATTTGTCCAATTAAAATCGGATCGGTGCTCTCACTAATAAATCCCCCGGCGTCCCTCACGGTTTTTGCAGCACTGCTCATCGCCGCAACAATTGACGGTTCCTCCACTACCATTGGCACAATATACTCTTTCTGATTCACCATTAGATTTAACCCCAATCCAATGGGAAGACTAAAGACACCAATGACATTTTCAATCATTCTATCTGCTTCTTCGGTTGTTAAAATATTCTTTCCATTTAGTATATTGTGGTAATCTTCTTCAGTAAGAATCTTGCGCTCCAACAACAATTGAAGTCTATCCGGAATTGAGCGTTTATAAAATTTTGGAATTCGGGATTTCTCCAAAACTTTACTCCTCTATGGTTAAATTATTGAATATTTTCAATTACAATTCCCTTTTTTACGGGTGATAAGTTAACGATTTCAAATTCTGAACGCAAAATATTATCGGAAATACGATCGGCAACCGATTGAGAATCCGTCAATGCAATTCCGATATCTCCACCTCCTGCCCCGGAGGGTTTATAGACACCACCTGCCCGCTGCACTATCTTTGCAATTTGCTGATGAATATCAGAGATAATATTTGCTCCAGCCACTTCACCTAAATGCATTAGATTGTGGTAAAATTGGTCGCATAATTTTAAAAATAGCGATATATTTCCATCAGCAAAGTAATTGCAGCCATTCGTGGATGTCTCCTTTAATGGCTCCATAACTGCTTGAAATTTAGAGGGATGTTCTTGCTTAAGGTTTTTAATTTTTTTAACTAATTCTCTGGTTGATGCCGATTTTCCGCTCCAAATTGTCAGTATATAAAGATTATTTGGTATTTTTCGGGGAATAATATCCGGTTCGTGTTTATCTAAAATATTATTCATATGGTATTCTGCTATACCGCCAAAAGTACTGGCAGCGATATCAATGCCGCTGCCCATTTTCCCCTGAGCAAAATAATGTGCCATTAAGGCATCTACAAAAATTTTATGGGTATCCAACGTTTCCTCTTCTGGTTGATCCAATGTTAGTTTAAATCCAACAATTAAGGCAACAACAAGGGCAGCACTGGAACCCAAACCTAATTTATCGTTTTTTTCTTTAATGAAAAAATCGTCAGTATTCAGAACAACCCTTTTGGGTTTAAAGCTTAGGTGTTTTCCATATTTGTTAGTAAAATATTCCAATGCCTTTGAAAAAAAATTAAGTTTATCTTGAACATGTTGGGATAAAGGTTGGGCAAATTGGATTTTCCCTGAAGCAGTGATATTGAATTTTAAATTTGATATACCAAATGTGGGTGATTCAAAAACCCACGATTGGGATTGCGAATTCTTTATTTCTATTTTGGCGTATCGATTAACGGCTGTTACCAATGCAGCAGCGCCTTCCAATACTGCATATTCGCCGATCAAAATAAGTTTTCCTGGTGTCTCTATTTTCATTTTAAGTCAATTTTCAAAGCTGGGTTACGCCTTCACCGGCAGATGTTGAAATTATTCGTTTTACACCCGCGGTTTGCTCAAGCTCATTCTTGATTTTTTCGATATCTTGGGGGAGACAAATCACTTTAATTTGCGGACCGGCATCAATGGTAAAATAAGACTGGATTCCGTTTTTGCGCATCTCCCGAATTTTATGGATGAGACGGACGGTTGTCTCATTCCAGTATAATAGTCCCGGTTTTGCACTCATCATCACGGCGTGCATTTTCAAACAGTTAAATTCTGCAATGTCTCCCAATTTCTCAAAATTTTTAGATTGAATGGCAGAGCGCATTTCGGATAGGTCAAACCGGGAAGTATTAATCCACTGATCATAAAATGGTGAGGTATTTGCAGTATGGGTCATACCTTCAGAGATCGGAAGAGCACACTCTGAACTCCAG
>CAZVKP010000151.1:0-7436 GCA_964627635.1 uncultured Calditrichaceae bacterium
ACCGTTTTTCTATCCAGCTCAATGTGGCTAATTTGCGATGCCATCGTCCCAATACATGCCAGGCAATGTCATTCTCCGGCTCCAACTCCAACGCCTTGTCCACTTCCGCCTTTACTTCTTTAGAAAGACGGACCCTTTCCTTTGCGCCTGCATCCAGTGCCACCCGCCCCAGGGCAATGCTCAGTGAAAGATGACCCATTGAACCATCAGGATTGTTTTCCACCGCTTTCCGGGCATATTTCTCTGCTGTCTGGTAGTATTCTTTTCGTTTGTCTTTGTCCTGAAAAGTCTCTCCAACATCCACGTATGCCCTGGACAATTTCCAGGCAGCCTCATAATTTGTGATATCTGACTCAAAGGCTCTGAAATAGAATTCCATTGCCAGACGATTATCAAAATTATGATACGCCGTGTCACCCTTAGTCAGATAAAATTCGGTGCTTTGAGAAAAAGCGCTGTTACCCGTTGCAAACAGAAATACACCGATAATTGAAATGAAAAAAGTTTTAAACGATTTCATTGGTCTCCTCCTCACATGGTTTTATTCTCTTGAACAATTTAATAAACGATAAAAGTCAGGTCTATAAAGGAAATTTATCGCACACAAAAAATCAAAAATACATAAGTGTAAATTCATTTTTCAACATAGCATTTCAAGGTAATATCATGATTTTATTGATCTGATCAAAAATTTCAATTTGATCCACCACATCCATTCCGGAAATCACTTTTCCAAAAGCAGTGTAACGACCATTTAAGTGGGGTTGCGGAGTGTGGGTGATGAAAAATTGACTGCCGCCGGTATCTTTGCCGGCATGAGCCATTCCCATAATACCCCTTTCATATCGCAGCTCATTGTATTCGCAAGGAATTGCGTATCCCGGTCCACCCCATCCATCTCCCCGGGGATCTCCCGCCTGAATAACGAATCCGGGAACTACCCGGTGAAAAAAAATATTTTCATAGAATTCCGACTTTATTAGATAAAGAAAATTTGCCACTGTCACCGGTGCTTTTTTCGGATAGAGTTCAACGGTGATTTCACCTTTAGTCGTCGTAAATTGAATAACTGGTTTACCGGAGAGGCGCACATCCGGAAATTGATACCGGGTAAGTATTTTGTTGGCAGTATCCGGTCGTTTTGGCATTTCGCCGGTGATATTTTGAAGCGCTGCCCTTCGAATCGGCGCAAGCGAATGGCGGCTTTCCTGCTTTAGGAACCGAATACTTTCTTCTCCTCCAATCTCTCCCAGGGAATTTATGATGGCAACCATCGGTTCAACTCCTTTTGGGGCTTTAAATTTGTGATAAGCCCTGATAAGGGGAGCGGCTAAGTTTTTATCTTTTAACTCACCGAATCGAGGGGCAATCAGCGTAGTAATTGCCAGATCGTTAAGTTTTAGCAGATCAAGCAACATTTCCTTAGGAAGCGGTGTTTTCTCCAGAGCCTGAAGAACGGTTGTCTTTTGGGTAATTGTTTGCACTTTCAACAATTGAATTAAGAGGTCCTTAGCTTCCGGTGTTTTAATATCCCGCAGTGCCCGGATATGATAGATATTTTCGGGCCAGTCAATATTTTGTATTTCTGATTGAATGAGGCTGAATACGCGGTCGGGAGCAAATCGGGCCAGCGCCTTCAACGCCTGTCCACGCTGCCGCCAATCAGCGGATTTTTCATAAATCTCTAATAAATGTTTTTCAGCCTTGGGAATTTTAAGTTGTGAAGCTGCCTCAAATGCGGTTTCCCGGACGTAAGGATGCGGATCGCGGATTGCTTTTTTAATGATTTTCCAGAAGGAAGAATCCCCAAGCATTCCCATGAGTTTAATTGATTCGACACTGACGAACCAATTTGCATCGTCCGCAAGACTGATGAGCCTTTCTTTAAAAATTTGTGATTGCAAAACCGTATCAATTTCTGTAAAGACATCGTTTTGATTTTCAGCTGTATCTGGGAATGTATTCCTATTTGTAATTATTTCCCCCAACGCTTTCAACGCGAAGAATTGGGTGAGCGAATCCGAATCCATTAAACTGTTAAAAATGATGCGGACATTATCAGCATAACCAATGCGATAGAGTGCATACAAACACCGCCATTCTATTTGAGAATCATAGGTTCTGGTTAACAGTTTTGCGATTGTTTGGTTTAGGGATTTTGACTTGAAACCCCGGTAAGCTAAAATGCCGGCAGCCATGACGGCATGTCCCTGGATCTCCGGTGGACCGATTCTGATCAAGCTATCCAAAAAATCCAGGGATTTATGACTGCCGGTTTTTCCAAGGGCTTCCAGCAAGTTGGCTTTTACATCCATATTCTGTTCAGTTGTCAACGCCGCCAATAAAACATCTTCAGCCGAATTTGAAAATGTTTGTCCGATTGCGAACGCTGCTGTTGTACGAATTTCCGGATCGGGAGACTCAAGTTTCTGTGCCATCCATGGGATGGTGGTGGTATCTTGAATTCCGCCCAATGATTTCAGTGCATTTAGTTGTACATTTTTATCTTCACTATTCAACCAGGTTTTAAATTTATCCGGATTCGCTTCCCGGCGATATTCCAGTATTTGCATTTCTTTGGGAATTTCACACTGAGAAACACTGTGAAAAACGATGAAAGTGAGCGGGATGAATAATAATTTAAGATGCCCCATTAAGAAATCCTTTGTAAGATCCACAAATTGAAAAATATCGATAAAACTCAGGCATGAATCAAGTTGTAAACTGCGATGGCTCAAAAAAATGATAGACACTTTGAAAAACTTGGCTTTTATTGATTTCCCGGTTTATTAAATTAATAAAGAATAACAATGGATGAAAATGAATATGGCGCAACATAATCGAAAAAATGCCCGCCGTTGGAGCCAGAACTTTCTGACTGATAAGAACATTGCCCGAAAAATTGTCGATTCGTTGAACATTCAGCATTCCCAGGTGGTTTTGGAGATCGGTCCCGGTCAGGGAATTCTCACTCAATTTTTAATTCAAAAAGCAGATCAGGTCGTTGCAGTGGAAGTGGATCCGCAATTGTCGCAAACGTTACCTGAAAGGTTAAGTTATCCCCAGAATCTGAAAGTTGTTCATGAAGATTTTTTAAAAATGGATATTCAAACAAAGTTATCTGAATTTTCGGAATATCATAAATCCATTATTGGCAATTTGCCTTATCATATTACTACCCCCATTTTATTTAAAATTTTAGATTACTCTTATATTTTTCAGGAAGCCGTTTTCATGGTACAACGTGAAGTTGGCGAACGAATCACAGCGTCTCCGGGCAGTAAAATTTATGGCATTCCTTCGGTGCTTACCCAGTTTTATGCACATACGGATTTTTTATTCACCGTTCCCTCGCACCTATTCCGACCAAGGCCGGAAGTGGAATCTGGCGTTATACATTTGGATTTTAAACCGGCTGCCGAACAACGGCTGTCAGACCCGCAGCTCTTTCGGAAAATTTTAAAAACCACATTTGGCAAACGGCGTAAAATGTTACGAAATACTTTGTCGGAACTTTATTCTCAAACTATATTAGACTCTATAGATTTCGATTTAACCCGGCGCCCGGAAACTTGTTCGGTTGAAGAATTTGTCCAACTAACCAATCAATTAGAAAAATTATCAGAGAGATCTCGCAATGAGCAGAATAACTGATGAAATGAATTTGGAAGAGCTATTAGAAGATATCCGCTACCTGATTAAAAAAGAGCAGACCAATTTTGCTCTGAATATTATGGCGGATCTTCACCCCGCAGATATTGCTGAAGTGATGACCCATCTGGACGGAGATGAGCGACGTGCCATCTTTAACCAGCTTCCCAATGATATAATGCCTCAGGTTTTGGTGGAATTGGAAGAAAACGTGAAAGAAGACGTGCTGGAGGGGGTAGATAATCGCAAGCTTGCCCGCATGATCAGCGAGATGGATTCCGATGATGCCACGGATATTTTATCCGAATTACCGGTGGAGCAGGCGACCCAAATTCTGAAAAGTGTGGAAGAGGAGAGCTCTGAGGACATTCAGGAATTGCTGCTTTATCCGGAGGATACCGCCGGCGGCATCATGGCAAAAGAGTATGTGGTGGTGAATGCCAATCAAATGGTGAGCGAAGCGATTGATGAAATTCGCAGCAAATATATGGACGTGGAGAATCTGTATTATTGTTTTGTTACCGATAAATTCAACACTTTGTTGGGAATGATTTCACTGCGCGACTTAATTCTCGCCAAGCGAGAGGTAAAAATCAGCGAAATAATGAATCAGGAAGTGGTTACCATAGACGTGGATATGGATCAGGAAGAGGTCGCGCGGCTGTTCAAAAAATATGACTTAGTGGTAGCGCCGGTGGTGAACAGGCGGCATAAGCTGGTGGGACGAATTACCATCGACGACGTGGTTGATGTAATTGGCGAGGAGATGGGAGAAGACCTGGGACGAATTGCCGGAACCGGAGAAGAAGAGGTGCTGGAAGAAAGCGTTTTTCAAATTTCGCGAGCCCGACTTCCCTGGCTGGTGTTGTCTTTTGTGGGACAGATAATTGCGGCGGTTATCATGAAATCTTTCGAAGCAACCATTCAACAAATTATTGCTTCAACCTTTTTTATCCCAATGGTGATGGCAATGGGCGGTAGCGTGGGGCAACAGTCCAGCATTATTGCAGTAAGAGGATTGGTGACTGGCGAAATTGGTTTCGGCGATCTCGGACGCAGATTAAAACGGGAGCTATACGTTGCCCTTTTAAACGGGGCTTTCCTGGCGCTTCTCATTTTTCTTGTGATCAGCATTTGGATCGCAGATTATTCATTCGCAGCAATATTAGGCGTCTCGCTGGTGATTATTATTTTAACTGCATCCATATTTGGCGCGGTTATTCCACTGATGTTTAAGAAATTCAACATCGATCCGGCATTGGCAACCGGTCCGTTTGTTGCGGCTTTTAACGATGTAGTCGGATTGTTGATCTATTTTACTCTTCTGACGGTTGGATTTCAATATTTTATTTAACTGCTCTTTCCGGCTGGTTAATCGTTTTTTGAATGAGAAATATAGATTTCAATCAAATCCCGTCATTAGAAAAATCAGGTTGAACACTATTTAAACATATGACTGATATTATAAAAACCAATGCCATTGTTATTCACAGTATCCGTTGGAGCGACACCAGTAAGATTGTACATCTTTTTACTGAGGAAAAAGGATATATGAAGGCAATTGCAAAGGGCGCACTACGAGCCAAAAGTCAGTTCCGGGGTGTGTTGGAAAATTTAAATCATGTGGAAATTGTCATTTCTCTGAAAGAGAGCCGCGGACTGCAGATTGTTTCCCAGGCAAGCCTGAATCATTCCTATAGCGCAATACGCGGGGACCTGGATGCCACGATATCCGCTCTTTCCATGCTGGAGCTTATTAAGCAACTGGTGCACTACAATGAACAGGCACAAAATTTATTCAGATATTTAACCAATCTGTTAGCTGTATTGAATACAGCACCAACTGAAAAACCGCTGATCTACCTGGTTCATTTCCTGATTTATCTAAGCGAGTATCTGGGATTTGGCTGGAATCTCTCTCATTGCCGGGTGTGTGAAAAGCTGCCGCAACATTTTCCATTAAAAACTGATGTTGTGTACGGAGCCGTTATCTGTGCAAAGTGCGCCCGAACAAATCATTATCAATCCACTAAACTTACCCAGGATCAATGGAAAATTCTCAAAGATCTGGGCAACCTTTCTCCCGAAAAACTGCCCGAATACGTGCGTGATTTGTCCAGTGAAATTCGTATTCAAATGATTTTGGATGTACTCCTTGCTCACCTTAATTACCACACCGAGCAGACCCTTCAATTAAGATCTTTGAAAATGTATGTGATCTAATTATATTTTGGGTTAATTTTTCGTAAAATTAAAAAGAAGGATTCGGTTTTGGCGAAGCAGAAAACACAAACCCTGATGGATAAATTGAGCTCTCTGGCAAAACGGCGAGGATTTATTTTTCAAAGTAGTGAAATTTATGGCGGACTCAACAGTTGTTACGACTATGGGCCGTTGGGTATAGAACTGAAAAAGAATATCAAGGAATTGTGGTGGAAATCCCTGGTGTATGAGCGGGAAGATATCGAGGGAGTGGACTCCAGTATTCTGATGCATCCGCGGATTTGGGAAGCCTCCGGACATGTGGAGGGGTTTACCGATCCTATGGTGGATTGCAAGGTTTGTAAAATGCGCTGGCGTGCGGATCAGGTTGGCGAAAACAACCGGTGCCCCAATTGCGGCGGCGAACTCACCGAACCGCGCATGTTTAATTTGATGTTTAAGACGTTCATGGGTCCGGTGGAAGATGCCGCGCATATTGTTTTCCTGCGTCCGGAAACCGCACAGGGAATTTATGTGAATTTTCATAATATAAAAGAAGCCAGCCGTCAAAAAGTGCCATTTGGTATAGCACAGATTGGCAAAGCCTTCCGGAATGAGATTACGCCCGGAAATTTTATTTTCCGCACCAGAGAATTTGAACAGATGGAGATGCAGTTTTTTGTAAAACCGGGAGAGGATGAAGAATGGTTTCAATACTGGAAGCAACAGCGCATCGAGTGGTTCGATCGTTTGGGTGTTCGCAAGGAGAAACTTCGTTTCAATCAACATGGGGAGGATGAATTGGCCCACTACGCCAAAGCCGCTTTTGATATTGAATATGAATTTTCATTCGGTTGGAGCGAAATAGAGGGCATCCACAATCGTACCGATTTCGATTTAAAACGCCACCAGGAGTATTCCAACAAAGACCTTCGCTATTACGATCAGGAAGCCGGCGAGAAATTCATTCCGTATGTGATTGAGACCTCCACCGGGGTGGATCGACTCATGTTAACGGTGCTGGCGGATGCGTATGAGGAGGAAGAAGAGCGCGTGGTGCTCCATTTAAAACCACAGATTGCACCGGTTAAAGCCGCGGTCTTCCCGCTGGTTAAAAAAGACGGAATGCCGGAAATTGCCCGCAATATCGTGGATGATCTTCGTCAGGATTTTAAAGTGTTCTATGATGAATCCGGTTCGGTGGGCAGGCGTTACCGGCGGCAGGATGAGGCGGGTACACCGTTTTGCATAACGGTGGACAGCCAGACGCTGGAAGATGACTCAGTCACCATCCGGGAACGGGACAGCATGGAGCAAATACGGGTGGGGAAAGACCAGATTTTATCATATTTACGGGATAGAATACGTTGAGTCTTTTTTTGGTTTTGGGGCATGGTTCCTGAATTGGGGAATAAGGTGCTCCGGGTTGTCACCTTGAACGATAAAGAAACAATTCATAATGCCTTTCCTGATAGGAGATTTAAGAAATGAAATTAAACTATTATCCTGAAACAGATTCGCTTTATATAGATCTATCTTCTAAACAGAGCAAGGAAAGTATAGAAGTTTCTGAGGGCATTGTT
>CAZVKP010000152.1:0-7417 GCA_964627635.1 uncultured Calditrichaceae bacterium
ATTAATGGGTTATGGCATGTATAATTAGGGTTATCGCTTGGAACATCCGTTATAAGGTAGTAAAAGAATTGAAGGGTTTGTCACAGAATACACAGTTGACATGACTATCATTTAAAGCTGCTGCTGCACCCGTTGTACAACAAGATTAATAATTGACTTCAATGTATCAAAAACACCGATTCCTTTAATGGCAATCCCTTCAAAATGCGGCACATCAAAGAAATTTAACTTTTTCTGTAATACCTCAATCGACTCACCATTTGGTAAATCCCGTTTATTGTATTGAATTACCCACGGAAAATTTTCGAGAGAGTAACCTGCATTCGCCAGATTTTTTTCCAAATCTAAAAGGGTTTCGACATTTCCTTCCATTCGATCCCGTTGGGAATCCGCAACGAAAACAATACCATCCACCCCATTTAAAATTATTTTTCGACTTGATGCATAATAAACCTGACCCGGAACTGTATAAAGATTAAACTTGGGTTTCTTTCCTTTAATTTTACCAACTTCTATTTGCATAAAATCGAAGAATATGGTACGATCTTCTTTGGTTTTTAGTGTCACCAATTCGCCCGTCAAGGACGGATCCAATTTTGAATGAACATATTCAAGGTTTGTGGTTTTTCCACTCATTCCGGGACCATAATATACAATTTTGAGATTAATTTCTTGCAATGCCCAATTAATAAACATTCCACATCCTCATTAGTTTGATTTTTCAGAGTTTTTAGAACAGTAGTCCTTATTTAAAGGAGTCATCCAACATATCGCCCAGCATACTGGAGAAATCTTTATCGATAATTTTACTTGCATCATCTCCTTTTTCAGAATCTTCAAATATTTTCAATAAACTCTGAATGGCTTTTTTGGTATAAATTCTAACCAATCCCAACGTCACACTAACATCAAATACAACTACTAAAAAGAAATTGTCACCGATATTGGATAAATACACATTTCTTTTTTCGCCTTCATGAAATAACAGTTTGAATTTTGCGTCTTCGCCTACCAGTTTGGCCATTTCCGAAGTCGCAGCGAAATCACTGGCTGCTAACGCACTTAGAATTGCTGTATTTATATCCTCTGTATTACCGCGTTGTGTAATTAATTGTCCGCTAATATCCGCAAGAAGTATTGTGGATGCCTTGGTTTTTGCCGCCAATTCAGAGAGAACTTTCGTAATTTCATCAAATTGTTGTGCAGTTAAAATAACCTGACGGCTGCCGTCTTTCATCTTTTTAACCTGGACCATGAGGGTCACTCCTTTTATTTAAACCAACTATTAGATTCTTATTTTACCTTTTACTTAATCTATCAATTGAAGTTTTCAGACTCTCCCGCATCCTTTCAATTGAATCTGCTAAAATTCTGATCTCATTTTTTACTTTTATATTTACCGGACGATCAAAATCTCCCATACTAATTTTTGATGCTTCCTCCGTTAAATACACTATTGGTCTTGTAATCTGTAATGTAATAATAAATAATACCAAAATGATAGCTAAAAATATGCCGATCCCAAAAACCAAGCTTAAATATAAGATCGTTTCCTCGATTTTTTCATCAACATAGGACTTCTTCATTCCGATTCGAACAAATCCTAATAAGCCTTCTTTAATGGGTAATAAAATATCATAAACTTCGATATTTTGAGAATCTAATTCAATTAACTTAACCGAAGTATTATTGTCGGTAAATTCTTCATAAACATTATGATAATTTATTTCTTTGGGTACTGCTTCGTTATACGTATCTGTTTTAATCTGATGATTAAAATCCTCAACTATAATATATTCAATGTTTGAATAATATTTATATTTTTCAATTGTTGAGCGAAGTGCAACAATATCCTCTTCAATTAATTTTTCTGCTGCTATCTCTGCCAGGTTACCTGCGACAATTCTTCCCTGCTCAATTAATGAATCAGTGAGTAAATTATTTACATACCTGTATGTAATAAAGAGAGTTATCACACTAAAAACAATAGCTCCGAATAATATTAATAATGTAATTTTCCAACGGAGACTGGAAAAAAATTTTGTCGTCATATATTGATTAAGTCTTCTCTGACTTTTGAATAAATGTTTTTTTGAAATACAATTTTTTTATAACCATCACCTATCTGGTTTGCTAATAAATCGATTAATATCGGTAGCTTTTCTTTTTCAAATTCACGGGAGGTTCTTCTCATCTGTTTTAACACATCATTTACGATTATATCAGCTACCGGACCAACCAGCAAAGTTAATTCATGTTTGAGCTCCTTAAACAGTTCTGAAGATACATATACTTCCTTTGTCGATTTGGATACAAAATCCAATAATCCCTCTTCATACAATTTATTAAATATCTCTCCCGTTTCAGAATCGCTTAAGGCAAGTATCTCCGAAATTTGTTTAACTGTTTTTTCGCCGTCAAGCTGCGTAATAACTGCCCATTCAAGATTGAGGAGCTTAACCTCTTTTGGAGAGCGCCGGTGACTGAGTCGAAATACCTGATTTTCTCTAATTTCCATGTTCTGCCTAATTCATGAAAGTAATATTAAGCAACAAATTCAATATAAAGATTCATTCAACAGCAAATCAAGGTGAATTAAGTCCTTGAAGTAAAATAATTTAAATTAAAAATCATGAAAAATAAACCGAAATTTTTGCAAAGTTAATAAACATATCTCAAATAAATTGATGAATTATAAGTTGGATTTTCGCTATCTAAATCTAAAGGTGTGCAGAATCAGTATATTAAATTACTTCTCTTTCTTTTTCTCCCACAAATTAATTTTGTTTAGATAGGTCTCTTCCACGTCATCCAAAAAATTCTTATTCAGAAAAGACCGCTCATTCTGGGGAAATTTTTTCAACTCTTTCTTCATTTTTCGGGAGTTTATCAAGTTGTCATAATTCACATTTAAAATTAGCCGTATCAATTCAATTTCCAGATTTAATTTAGTAATAACCAACATTAAAAATTCCGGAAAATTTCTTGCATAAACCTGCCCGTTATCAAAGGTCAGTACAACCTCCTCAAATGAATACTCTACTTTTTCATTAATCGCAAAAATTTGCAAGTAACTTTGCGAAAGATCATTATATATTTTGGTATTAAATTGAGGATTGGACCAGTGATCAATAATTAAATTATCTTTGCTGAAAATAACAATACCTTCAATTCCATTTATTTTTTTTAAATCATTAAAAAAATCTAAAATCATTCAATCTCCCGAAAGATCTTTTTAATTGTCCGCAGTGGATCATACACCACATCCTCTTCTGGAAGGCTTGATATTTTATCATTTAAAACTTGAATAATCTTTCCCACATTAAGCTTTTTACGGCGGCGAGCGGGAATTTTTTGAAGCGTAAGGGACAAACAGGTAATCATTCCTTCACCAAAATCTGCAAGCGGTATCACACCATGCACAGAAAAACGGCTTCCATCCCATTTCAACATGCCTTTTCCTGGATCAAAAAAGGGATAAGTATCCCCAATTTCTTTTTTGGATGCAGACCACAGTTCAGATGCATTTTGTTTTTTTAGTACTTTATTAAATTCTCCAATCAAAAGATTCAGCAATTCATTCCAAAACTGAAATGCCGGAGAGGATGAGTGAGGAAATAAAAACGTTCTGTCTTCATGAATACGTTCGATCCGGGAATTCCAATACACTTTTACAGATGCTTTTATTAATTGGCTAATATCAATCATTCTCTCATATACACTTTGACCTGCAACAATCCTGCCTGTGTTTGACATAATCACCGCTTCTGCAGGTATTCCATCCAAAAAGTATACAGTGCCTAAACCCTTTTTACTTCCAAATTGCACATCAAAATAGCCGGTAATATTTTTATTTTCCAACTCAGAAAATAATTGGGACAGCCCATCTCCCACCACTTCCGTCTCATCTTTATAAATGGTGGCACCCAGCACCGACGCTAAGGTGATTGACACTTCATTGGACAATGAATGGACATCTATGGTACCCTCTTTTTCCATAGATTTATTAATCATGCGCAAGACAGCCTGCTCTCCCAGCAAAAAATTTTCTTTCTCAGAACTGAAACCTTGAATCACTTTTCCAACATCCAAAATGAAAATTCCCTCGTATCCCCAGAAATTAATACGTACATAACCACTGAAGCGGTTTTCCCGCAAATCCATTAGCAACTCATTAAAATTGGTATATGAGGTGTTTAAATCTTTATGAATTATTTGTCCTGGGGGTAATAGCACTATGATTCCTTATTGGGAGGTTATACGCTTTAAAATCTTTCTTACTTGCGATACAAAATCGTTAACGATGATATGCAAATCTGTTTCAATCACAATTAAATTGGGGCGGACTTCAAAAATAAAAAGATAGCCTTGTGAATTTCGTAAATAAGTATATCTAAAAAGGTCTGTATAAAACAGGGTTAATATTTTTCTGACTTTATACCAAATGAATGTAATTGCCATTGGATTAATATTTTCCGCCACTTTACCTTCCACTACTTTTCCATTATAATCTAAAACACAGACATTTGACACACCGGTTTGGCCGGATAAGAATGTGAATAATTGCTTGGGAATAGGGGTGACTTTTAAATTCTTTTCATCCAAAAGTCTAAGCCCCTCTAAAACCACCGAATTCCAGGGGCGAGTCACCGTATGTGAAGGTGCTTGTATGCCAGCTTCCACCTTAAATTGACCATCATTTAGGGCAAGCATTTCGTGCACCGCTCGTTCACCGATGTAGGGATTAAACTCTGCATGTACAATTTGTCCTTCGCCAAAATAGATATAGCCCTCCTTATCCAAAGAGCTTACCGTTACTTTAGCAATGTTATGCTCAATGCAATTAATTTGAATAATATTCGCCAAGCGTAAATCTTTTAAATTGCCAACTAAAACCATAAATTAACTTAACATTTTAAATACCAGATCTCTTAATTCATTTAGATCAAACGGTTTTTCTACATAACTTTCCGCACCACGTTTGTAAGCCTGGTCTTCCTTATCATCCGTGCCATATGCAGTAATTACCACAACCCGGGTACTCGGATTTTTAGCTTTGATTAAAGAAAGCAAATCTAATCCGTTCAAATCTGGCATTTTAATATCGGTAATCACCACATCAAACATTTGTTTTTCTATTTGAGATAATGCTTGTTGCCCATCTGATGCAGTAATAACTTCGCATTCCACCGGAGCCTTTATAAATGTCTGGTATAAACTGAATGTAAGAGTTTCCTCATCATCAACAATGAGAAGTCTTTTCAGATTACTCATTTTGCCTCCAATGGGTTAAACTATCTGTTATGAACAAAAGCTGGAAGGGCTAAGGTGAATGTGGTACCCTGGTTCATAACACTCGAGACATCAATTTTTCCACCATTTTCTTCAACCATGCGATTACAAATCGATAAGCCTAAACCGACTCCCTCGGTTTTGGTGGTGAAGAAGGGATTAAAAATTTTATTCACATTCTCTGATGGAATTCCCTCTCCATTGTCTGAGACTTCGACCAGAACATAATTTAATTCATTATCCTGAACAGAAAGTTTTTCTTTTTGTTTATCCAATAATCGAATCTGTTTATCGTATGTCTTAATTTTAATCTCACCCCCACCTGGCAGTGCATCTATTGAATTTAAAAACAGATTAATGAATACTTGTTCTAATTGTGTTTCATCCACATAGACTTGGGGTACTTTTCTATCGAAATCAGTTAAAAAATGAATTTTCCTTTTTTGCATTTTTGGTGCTAAAAGTAAGTAAACGCCATCAATAATCATCTCCACATCGCAGAAATTTAGCTTCGGCTTTGTTGGCTTTGCAAATTTAAAGAATTCTTTCAGTAATCTGTTGGCTTTATTCACTTCCCTTACAATCCGCTCAACCATTTGATATCTGAAGTCATCTTTTCCAAAACTTTCTTCAAGAACCTGTGCTGATGTTTTAATTCCCGCAAGCGGATTTCTGATTTCATGCGCAATCCCTGCGGAAAGTTCGCCCAATAGTGCAAGCCGTTCCATTCTTTCCAGTTGTTTTCTCAAATGATAAACTTCAGTTAGGTCACGAAATAAAACAACAACTCCATCAAATTTGTTGTCCTCGTCATGCAGAGGAGAGGAACTCAATCCCGCTAAAATTTTTTGACTATCTTTTCTTATTAATGAGACCTCTTTATCACTAATGTTTTTACCGGGCAAAAAAACCGAGCGTAAACACCGCTGAGATTCTCTGTCCTCGCTAAAAACATCGCTAATGGGTTTACCGGGCAGATCATTATTATTGAATCCTAAAATACGTGCAGCCGCTTTATTAGCAAAAGTAATTTCACCATCTAAATCTGCGGTAATCAGTCCTTCATTAATGTTTTGGATTATACTTCTATAAAAATTATAAACTTTATTGATTAATTTGGTTTCCGCAAGCGTGGAAAACTCTTTTTCGCCCACAGACTGTTCAGAGATTTGCACACCGGAATCGTCCAGTAAAGCCCCAAATTTATGATTGAGAAGCGAAAAGATTTGTTTTTGTTTTTCTAATTTCGGATTCATTCCCTAACAACTTTATAATTTTTTTAATATATAATATTAGAATTATAAAATCTAACGATTTTTATCAACCCACTTGTGACAGGGAGCAATAAAATTGGAATGAAGCTCCGTGATTTGGAGCTAAAATTAGAATTAATCCAAATTTGACGGGACTTTGTGGATTCATTATCGGTTGTGAAAAATACAACCTAATTTTTAAAAGCAAACCAGTTTGTTGATTCTTCCAGCTCAATAGTTACAGAACCAAAAAAAGCCTTCATCTTGGCTTTAAGAGGAACTCGTTGTCGATCTGTTGAAAACCAGCCCTCGAAATCATCCTTTATGCCGGCTATACCGATGAATTTCACTTTGCCTTCCAGATAGTAGCTCGGTTGTTTTCTTCCATTTACCTCAACCTGATCTATTTTACCCGATTGGTTGAAATAACAGGTATCGCGCCCTGCTAATACGAAGGTAGGAATTGACATATCGCTTCTTTCTTCCCCGGACATCTGACGGGCATAAAAAAGTAACGATAGCACATCCCGGTAAATTTCATTTAATGGTACTTGTTTCATTGATGTGTATATAACGCGATCCGGGTAATTTTCACTTATTTTTACACTGGCTACATTTTTCTCATAATCAAAAAGATACTCAGTGTTAAGGGTATAATCGCCCTTATCTTCTCGGGCGTAAAATGCCAGCGGTACAGAATTGCTGTCAACGTAACTTTCGTAAACATCATGGATGGTGACAAAAGGCAATCCAGAAGCAGAATCAATGTAAATCATTAATTTATAATATTTTCCGTCCTTGTAATCAACCAATCCTTCATTGACCAATCTTAACGTTCCAACGCGAATGAACGACCACTTCACTTTGTATAG
>CAZVKP010000153.1:0-1950 GCA_964627635.1 uncultured Calditrichaceae bacterium
AACATGGAGATTCTGAAGTACTAACCTGGTCCTTGATTATGGTTGGTGGTGTGTCCCTCCAACAATTTTCCAATCAACGTAATATTGCGTTAAATGATCAGAAAAAAGAAGAAATTGATACGCGAGTAAGACAGGCCGCATATCACATTATAGAAGGAAAGGGTGCTACTTATTACGGTATTGGCAGCGCTATCGCCAGAATTGTTAATGTAATTTTGTATGATCAGCGCTCTGTTCTTACCGTCTGTTCACCTCAAAAGGAGGTTGAGGGGATAACAGATGTAACAATTTCCCTTCCACAACTGGTAGGCGGACAGGGTGTTGTTTCTACCTTACCCATCGGATTAGATGAACAAGAAAAAAAGGCGCTTAGCAAAAGCGCCCAAACAGTAAAAGATTATATTGTGGAACTTGAAAAAGAATATTGATCACTTATTGCCAGCATGTAATGGCTCAAAATTAATAAAATCTGCATGATGGACAATGATGCCTTCATTGCTGCGCCACCGTCCGTCTCCCTCCCCGGAGTGGACGGCAATGATGTGCAAAATTTCATCGGGAATTCCTTCTGCAAATCCCAATCCGACTCCCGAAAACGGATGACGAACATGTTTACCCTCATGAGATTTTACAAATTCGCCGTCCTTTTCCACATATTCTAAAATTTTACCCACATCGTGAAGGAGGGCACCTGCCAATAAATAGTCCATGTTAATTGGCATGGTATCGCCATAAATTTTTTGCAATGCCTTCGCTGACTGATAGGCAACTTGTATGACACCCCGATTATGTTCAACAAAATTAGTGGGACAGGGTTTTATCAAAAGCGTGAAAGGCATTCGCAGCATATCATCTGGTTGCATATTTCGCATATTCAAAGCACGCTCCCAAGCACGTAATACTTTTTCTTTCAACTCACCGTCTTCCACCAAATCAAATTCGGGCATTAATTCAATAAGCTTTTCTCTCATAAAATTCTCCCTTTCGTTATTAAAATATGGATTCAAAATTCATATAAATTATAGATCTTAAAATCGATTAAAATATAATAGAAGAAATATTTTAATTTCAACTTGATTTAAAATCTAATCATCTAAATGTAATCGCATTTAATAAAATACAGTAATGCTTGCGAATTAATGCACCACTTATTAACATCATAAAGGATATGGCTTATTTTTAGTTAAATATTTATTTAAAATGAAGATCAAAATAAAAAGGGGAATGATATGCCTTTAGAAAAATTAGATCGAGCTTTGGCTCAGGATGTAGAAGCTCTGAAAGAAGAAGGTCGGGCAAAAGCTCCCGAACGAGTAATTGTGGATTACATAGCACCACAAAGCGGGAACGGACCTCGATACAAATTGAAGGGTAATGAGCAGGAATTCATCCGAATGAACTCCAACAGCTACCTTTCACTCTCCAATCATCCGGAACTTATCGAGGCTGCTGATGAAACTACCAAAAAAGTGGGTGTTGGTCCGGGTGCTGTTCGATTTATTGACGGTACATTTGAAAGGCACGTTGAATTAGAAGATCGGATCGCAAAATTTACCGATTATCCGGCAGCAAAAATTTTCAGCTCCGCCTACATGGCAAATTGCGGATTAGCGCTTGCGATTTCCAACAAACAGACATATTGGATCGGGGATCAGTTAAATCACAATAGCATTATTCGTTCGATGCGTATTGCGAATGTTCCCAGGGAAAACAAAGCCATTTATAATCACAACGATATGGATGAACTGAAGAAATGTCTGGATGAGGTGCCGGAGGGTATAGAACGTGTGATCATCATTACCGATGGGATTTTTAGTATGCGGGGAGACTACGCTCCCTTAGATGAAATAGCAGAATTAGCAAAAGAATACGATACAAAATTTAAAGATGGAGTTATCACCGCTGTGGATGACTGTCATGGCACCGGCGCTTATGGACATACCGGTCGGG